>NZ_JBFPDP010000037.1:0-51702 GCF_040830845.1 Sivoneniella epilithica UHCC 1019 | reverse complement strand
CTGGTTCCTTCTCCTGCGGGAGAGGGCTAGGGTGAGGGCGGAGTCGATCGGGGTAACGCAAGTAGATGAATACCAAAGTTTCAATGCTAGTTCAGCGATCTCTTAGAACGCCCCCAGTTGACTCAGCATCACGCCCAAGGATGGAATGCCCAAAAGCAGCATCAAACCAGCAGGCATGAACTTACGAGTTTTGAATAGGCGCATCATAAACGCCATCAGCAAGATTCCTGTGACCCCTGCGGCAGCCAGCAAGCCCCAAGACTGACCTTGGAGATGTAGAAGGGCACTGAGCAATAACAAAACGCCACAGCCGCAGCCAGCAATCAGCGAAATCTGACTTTTTGCCTGCCTGTAACCCAAAATGCCGCCGACGATCGCCAAAATGCCATAGACGATCGCTGCAATAATACCGGGATTCATCATTTTATTTCTCCTAGAAAAAAGTACGCTGCCGCCATTTGTTTAACCGGGCTTCTCCAATCGCTGCCAGCGATCGCGCCTCTGCCAATTGTTGTTGCAAGCTAGTAATTTGGGATTTTTGCTGGTCAATCTGCTGTTCTAGCTCAGTGGCAGCGATCGCGCTTGCTGTAAAAGAGCTTTGAGATTCAATCGGCGAACTACTCGCAAACTTTCCCTGCTGCGTAATCGCAGAACCCATACTAGCAAAAGGACGCAAGTCTGCCAGTTGGCGTTGCAAGGTGGCAATTAAGTCTGCTTGTTGCCGATGGAGATCTGCATTCTTCGCTGTTAGAGAGGCTGAGATCGGCGAAGTATAGCGAGTGGGTTGGGCACTTGGCTTAAATACATCCGCCAAGATCATGCTGACATCCTGAGTCTGGCTACCCCCAGACGTTTGATTTCGGAGTAGCGATCGCGTCAGGCGGGGTCGATTGCCAAATTGCAAATCGCGATCGCTGCTAGAAGCACCCCGCAGCAGTTGCAGCATGTTGGTAACCTCCAGCAACGACTGTCCAGTTTGGGTTTTATAGCCCCGATAATAGGGCACAATATCTTCCCCAAAAACCTGCTGATATTCTTCACTGTCTAGGTAAGAATCAATATCGTCTTCAAAGCCTGCTTGATCCAAAATTGCACTGTGATCGCGCATTTCGTCAAAACTATCAGGAGCGCGCCCCAGCAAATGCTTAAAGTTCAGTTCGATCGCGCGGTAGCGATAGCAGTTATCAAAGAACCGAGAACGGTATAGCTCAGACTTGGCAACTTGGCGGACAAATTCTCGTACACTCAGTTCTCCCCGCCTCAGTTTTGATTCGGGAACGGTTAGCCGCTCACTTTCCATCACATGAGCATTGCCTAACACTTGCCGATACACTGCCCGGATGGCTAGATCAACTTCTGCATCTGACCGTTCCTGCCACAATCGCACCGGATCAGTTTCGTCAAACGCGCTAACCCCTAACCCAGCTTCAGGATTGACTACGGGATTCACAAATGTATTATTCACTTGAATTAGCTCCTTGAAGTCATTAAAAATTAAAATGCAAAATTAAAAGTGTTTTAGTGTAGCAATACAAAATGCTATTTAAACCGTGCTGTCACAACTCTCCAGAATTCACATTTGCAATCTCTAGTCTTCAAGCCCTCAAACCTGTTCATCAAATCGGGTGCGAAAACTGCCATATTTCAACCAGTATTGCTTTAAGTTATGGCAAGGTGTGTGCAAGCTGGCGGTGGCTCGATAAAGCACCACTTGACGATGATCTCCAAGCCAAATTTTATCAATTGGGTTCACCGAAATCACGGTGCCGCCTAATGCCTCAATCGAACCAGAAAAGCGATCGACGGCACTAAAGTCTACCGTTTCAAACACAAAGAAATTACCCGAACAAATTAAATGCCGACTCCGAATCCAGCACTGCATCTTTTTCTGCGCTTCTGGGGGTAACATTTTGGCTTCAAATGATTCCAGAGTGGGCAGGGAAAGGTCATAAAACACCTGGGACTTCATGGGCAAAACTCTCCCGTTTTTCAAACCGCAGGGGTCCAAAAACCGACCCCCAAACTTGCTGATGTGTGGTTACATCCATGCCTTTATCGAGGCTAATCCAAGTTGTTTCAGTGATTTCAACAAAACTATCCAGGTAAGTTTGGCAACCGTTTTTTTCGATTAAGCAGCGGTTTCCAGGTTCAACACTTCCATAGAAGCGATCGCCCTCTCGTTTAAACACCATGGAGCAGTGATCGCGTCGTTGAATACAATCGGGAGTGATGGTTTTAAGAATATTTAAGTCGCGCGCGGCTCCAGCATAGTAAATCGAATTTTTTAAGCCATAGTTTTCGATATAAATCTGATTGGCTTGAGCCACTAAGCGATGAACGCCCTGACGATAAGGAGACCACAAATCATAGTCATACACTTGTTCTGAATAGAGTCCAATTCCCGCAAAAAACTCAAACGGTAACGGACGAAAGAACACATGAATGTGGGCGTAATCTTTAGAATTTTCTTGGGCTTGTTTAGAGTTGCTGAAATCGCCTGCCATCCACCGAGCGAGGGTGATTAAATCATCAGTGGCAGAAGTAAAGGACTGCATTAGCTAGTTTGACGAATTTCTGACGAAAAGGAAGCCGTGACCACTCCTGTACCTGCACTGGTTTTGATCAGGGATACCCGACAGCGGACATTGGGATTGACAAACCAAATTTTCTCTTCAGCCGCCGCGCGATCGTAGGCAGTCACTAAAACGAACGTCCCATCTTCAGTTAACGAATAATCACCGACTGCCGCAATCTCTTCGGCATACCCTTGATCGCGCAACAGCTTACCGCGATTAGCCTGATTGGGATCAGGAATCGGAACTAAAACACAGGTGCCTTGAACCGCTTCACTCTCTTCCCAATCAGACTGCCCAGCCCAACTCATCCGAAATGGAGAAACCGCTACCTTCGGATCAAAATTGTAGGTTTTGCAAAGATCAATCACAGCGGCATCTTCTATAGAGAGCGGCACAATATCAATCTCAGACTGAATCGCTTCAAAATGACCAAACGCCAAATGATGGGCGCTGCGTTGCGATCGCCAACGCCCAATTGAAGCGGCTACAAATTCCGTAATGTCCATTTCAGATCACGTATACAAAGGGCTATCTAAGACACTTCCGTAATACTTAGAATCTTGCCGCCAGACTTATGGATATTCTGGATCTTCTGAGATAGCTGGTTGTAGCCCACTTCAAAGGTGGCAGCACTTTGGGTAACACGAGGTCCATAGCTCGCTTTGGAAACCGAGATCCGGAAGCGCTTACCCGTATTGCTATAAGCACCCGAAGCACGCGATGGCGAAACCAGTTTGGTCGGTAAATTTCCGCCGATGTCGCTGATCAGCTTTGCCGAGTTGCCTACGTCATTGGCAGCATATCCGCGCATTAAGGCAAATGTGCGGTTAAACCCAACATTTTTGATGCCAAGTTGAGTGCGGTTGCCACGAGCAGAAGGCACTACATTTTCACCAAATCCAAGAGTATATTCCTCGCTATCGATGTAGGAATTAATCTCTACTTCGTAGCCGTGGTTGTTATAGGTCTGTACATGTTCTGAAATTTCAGTTTGATCCTGGGGAGCGCGACCCAGCAAATGTTTAAAGTTCAATTCAATGAAACGGTAGGGAGAAGATGTTTCAAAAAATAAAGAACGGTATAAGTCAGACTGAGCAACGGCGCGAACAAACTCTTTAACAGTAATGTCGCCGTTTCGCAATTGCGACTCAGCACTCGTCAACCGCTCACTATCCATCACATGAGCATTGCCCAACACTTGGCGGTAGACGGCTCGAATGATGTCTTGTAGATTTTCTTCAGTGGCGTTGGGGCGCATCTCAACCGATTCGGCTTCAATCCAAAGTGCCATGCTAAATCTCCTAAATTAAATTGGTATAAAGCGATCAAAAACAGAAACCACAGACACACAGCGCAGGGTGAGCAATGCCCACCCTCTAAAAAAAACGAATTAAACTTCGGTAATGCTGACAATTTTGCCAGAGGTGCGGTTAATTCGCTGGATTTGCGGAGTCATTTTGCTAGCAGGCACGATGTATTCAGTGGTGCTAATCCGACGACGAGTATCAAACTTAGAGCCAGTCACTACAATTTTGAATCGTTTTTCCGTGCCAGACCCAATCACCGTTGCCGTGGAAGGCTTAATCACATTCGTGCTATTGCTGGCAATGGTGTAAACCAACTGCGAGGATTGCACGGCGCTATTAATTTGAGCGGGTCCGCGATCGAGGACAAAGATCCGGTTATAGCCAACCTGCTTAGGATTCGATTCGCTATTTTTGCCGCGAGAGTATGGCACAACATTCTCGCCAAACGCTTCTTGATACTCGGCGCTGTCGATATACGAATCGATTTCAGCATCGTAGCCCTCGGCAACGCAGCGAACGATATGCTCAGACACTTCTCGTTGATCTTGGGGTGCCCGACCGAGCAAGTGCAGGAAGTTCAGTTCCACAAAGCGATAGGGAGCGCAAGACTCAAAATAACGAGAGCGATAGAAATCTGATTTGGCAACCGCACGAACAAATTCCCGCACACTGATAGAGCGATCGCACAACTGAGATTCTGCCGTCACCAGTCGCTCACTTTCCATCACATGGGGATTCCCCAACACATGCTTATAAACTGCCCGAATTACCGTTTGAACGTCCTCTAAGTCACTGGTAGACCAGAGTTCCAGAATCGTGGGGGATGCCATTGAAACCTATCTCCTAAAGTTTTGTAGGTTTAAAGTGAATTCAAAATGTAAAGGTACTTATAGGAATGAAGCATTCGGACGAGAATCGAAGGGCGATCGCCCACTCTTTTGCCTAAATGCTTCATTCCGCCAAACCGCGATCGCTCTAGCAAGAAGCTATACAGCCGTAATGCTGGCAATAATGCCGCCCTGCTGATGAATCCGCTGATATTCTTGGGACAATTGCTCGTAAGGCACCATATAAACCTGGTTACTGCGGCGGAACTTGGAAATCCGATTGACTGCCTTCGAGCGATAACCGGTGACTTCAATCCGGTAAACTCGCCCATCAGAACTCGCGCCCACGCCCAACCGAGTAATTGGATCGATCGCAGGAGAAGAGAACAGCGCCCCATCGCTAGCAGGCGAAACCACAGGCGTTGGAGTCTGGAGAATGGTTAAAGCATTCAGCTTCGGAGTCTTGCCTGACAAATCACCTTTGAGGCTGCTGCTAGAAGCGCCCCGCACCAGTTGGAAGGTATGGGTAAACTGCACCATACTGGTGCAAGCTTCGCTCTTATAACCCCGAATATAAGGAACAAAGTTTTCACCAAACGTATTTTGATACTCGTCGCTGTCGATATACGAATCAATATCCGCTTCAAAGCCCTGAGTATCCAAAATGGTGCTGTGCATCCGCATTTCTTCTAAATCGAACGGCGGACGACCGAGCAAATGCCGGAAGTTCAGTTCGATCGCCCGATAACGAGGACAGCTAGTGAAAAAGCGAGAACGATAGAGATCGGACTTTGCCACGGCTCGGACAAACTCACGAACACTCAATTCACCCCGCTTAAACTGGGATTCCGGCACGACTTGCCGCTCACTTTCCATCACATACGCATTGCCCAGCACTTGCCGATAGACTGCTTTAATGATGGTTTCGACTTCTTCTTGTGAGCGACCGGGCACCCACTCAACGGGGGGGGTTTCATCGAACAGGCTAACCCCTAGACGTGAAGCTGGTCCAAAAGACATTAATCGTATCTCCTGGTTAACGATAAAGTTTAAGAAATTGTTTCGAGATGCAAATAAATCTCAGAATTACTTATTCAAGCAAATCAGATGACTGGATGAGTTGACATAAAGACAACTTTCCAGTTTTACATCAGAGAATTTTTAGTTTTCCCGGCACTCAAGCTTTTAAGGCTTTTATACGCTTTGTTATGATCGATTTTCTTATAAGCGTGTGATCATGAACGTCAAGCTTTGTAAATCTTAATAAAGTTGACTAGTTTTGCACTGATTTTGCACAAACGACTCCAGCAAAACAATGGGCTATTTTTGGCTTACTCACCCTAACGCCTTAAGACTCCACCTTTTGCTCAACTCCAAACCCAACCAGCACCACCTCTTGAAGGGGTTCGTTGTCATCGGGTCGGCGGTAGTTCAGGATTTTACGAATCCGCAGTTTAGGATTCACCAACGTGATCGAGTCTACAGATACAACTCGCGTATAAGTAGTCGTCATCAACAGTTCGCGGTTTTCGGGGTTGAACTGGAAGCGGGAAACAATCGGACGGGATTCTTCATAGGCGCGATCGCGCAAATAATCGCCGATGACCAACAGCCCCTCTTGCGGCTGCGGCACAAACAGCATATTCAGCGCTTGATTCACCCGATCGCCTTTGTCTGAAACGGTGGCAAACTCTAGATGATATCCGGGCAAACTGTCTAAGTCTGGCTGGTCAGGATAGTGATTATCGGTCAGCACTTGAGATTTGCGATCGCGATCAACCGATTGGATGACAAATTCAGTATGCGATCGCTCTACTTCTTGCTGAGCTAGATAGTGGTAGGTGCGCTCGGTTGCCCAATTGCCAACGCAATCGTCAAAAAACTGTTGGAAGGGGGAAAGAGAAGTCATGGGGTAGAACGTGAAGGGTTAAACATAGCGACTTGTTAGGCTTGGCTACGTACTAGTGCATGACAACAAGCAGCTTAAGACGACCGACTAAAGAAAGTAGATGGAGACACATTGAAAAAGTCAGCTAGTTTTTCAATGTGTTCTACAGTGAATTTACGCTGCCCGTTGAAAATTGCAGACACAATTGACTCAGTTTTGAAAACAGGAACGAGATCCTTTTGTTTAAGACCAAACTCATCAACTAACGCCTTAAGCAACTCAACACCGCTTAAATCTGGAATTTGCACATACTTTGCTTCGTATTCATGAACAAGCATACCCAGTACGTTCAGGTAATCTTGTTTATCTGATGTCATCTCACGAGAGTCAAGTAAGCTATCAATAACTTCTTGAACTGCAAGTAACTCCTTTTCTGATTTAATTGGGCGAGGCGGAAACTTTTTTAGAAGCTCTATGTAAGTATTAGGTTCAGCGGTAAACATATGACTTTTCGCCCGTTAACAGCGGCGACCTGATAGTAAGCTACTCATACCAATCATCTTGTTTCCAATCATTTTTGTCATACTCTGCATGAGTAAGAATATGACGAATAAAAACCTTCTGGGATGTGTAATCGATCAAAGCAATTAAGCGATATTTATTACCCCCAATATTAAAGATTGTAAAATTTTCAACTTGATCAGCAGCAGCAAAAACCTCGCGTACTTCTACAAACTTTTTCCAGTTAGCAGTAACCGTCAATTTATACCAAAGGCGTAAACTAGTTTCGGAATCAGGATGCTTCTCCCAAAACTCTAGAAGGCGAGAGCGAGTAATAATGTGCATAACCACTAAAAAACGAGCAGGACATAGTAAATCTCCAGAGGGTATGCAACTTACTGTCTTGGATAATCACTGGGTCGCTTGTAATTGCTTTGCCATGTGATTAGTTATCAATCGATGGGATCTTAGCAAATTGCGAAGATAATTACAAGATTGTAAAAAAAGAGGATTTTTTGAGCAAATCTGAGGCATATGATGATCCTCCTGACTAAGAGATAGCACTTGAATTTGCTTAAAGCTCCACAATGCCGCGATCGCTGATTAAGATTTGCAATGTTATTTTTATTAGATTTGAAGTTTTGCTCGGTTCAGTAAACAATTGGAGATATTTCGCGCATTGGCTTTACTTCATTGTCCAAACGGTCTTCTCGGCAGTCTTTAAAGGCTGACAAGCAAAATTCCAAACAGAAAGACTCCATGCAGGCAGAATTACGCCAGCAGAAGCAGCGGGTTGAACTGTTTTCAGAAGTAACGCTCAAAATTCGGCAATCGCTGCAGCTCAAAGAAATTTTGCATACGACCGTAACGGAAGTTCAGCGGATTTTGCAAGCCGATCGCGTGTTGATTTATCAGGTGTTGCCCGATGGCACTGGCAAGGCGATCAGTGAGGCGGTGTTGCCAGAATATCCGGCGCTGATCCAGTTGGAATTTCCAGAAGAAGTTTTTCCAGCAGACTATCAGCAGCTTTATAGCCAAGGACGAGTGCGGGAGATCGCCAATGTGCATAACCCGGCGGCTGGCTTAGCGGATTGTTTGGTGGAATTTGTTGAACAATTTGACATCCAAGCAAAATTGATTGTCCCGATCGTTCAAACTCTGAATGTGCATTCTAACGGGCAATCCCAAAGTACTTCCCAGCCCCAAAATCATCTTTGGGGTTTGTTGATTGCCCATCAATGCCGCAGTCCCCGCCATTGGGTTGAGTTTGAACTAGAACTGATGCAGCAACTCGCTGATCAAATCAGCATTGCCCTTTCTCAAGCCCAACTGCTGGAACATCTGGAAGAGGTTGTGGAAGTGCGCACCGCAGAATTGCAACAGGTAAATCGCAATCTTCAACAAGAGATTAACGTGCGAATGCAGGCAGAAGCCGCCCTCCGGCAAAGTGAAGAACAGTTGCGCTTGATCACCAATGCGCTGCCGGTACTGATTGCTTATGTGGATGACCAACAAGAGTATCGGTTTAACAACCAAGCCTATGAAGAGTGGCTTGGGCAATCTCCTAGAAACATTTATGGGCAGCATCTCCAGCAGGTTTGGGGTGCAGAGTCCTATCAACGAATGCAACCACAGGTAGAAGCGGCGCTATCGGGGCAGGTTGTCACCTATGAAAATGATGTGGTGCTGAAGGATGGCAGTGTGCGATCGGTGGATGCCACCTATATTCCCCATCGAGATGCTGACAAAATCGTCAAAGGGTTTTTCTCTTTAACCAGCGATATTAGCGATCGCAAGGCGATCGAACGGATGAAAGATGAATTCATTTCGGTAATCAGCCATGAACTGCGAACGCCGCTGACTTCGTTGCATAGCGCCCTCAAAATTCTGGCAACCGGGCGACTGGGCACTCTTTCCAACGAAGGGCAGCAAATGTTAGGGATTGCCGATGACAGCACCGAACGCTTAGTGCGGTTAGTCAACAATGTGCTTGATTTACAGCGGATCGAGTCGGGCAAAGTGGTGATGGATCGCCAAGCCTGCAACGCAGCAACTTTGATGATTCAGGCAGCGGAGGCAATGCAGGCAATGGCGCAGCAGCAGGGCGTGACGCTGGTAACGCAAGCAGCCGATATTTTCATTTGGGCGGATATCGATTATATTCTGCAAACCCTGACCAATTTACTCAGCAATGCGATTAAGTTCTCTGCGATCGGGGGAACTGTTTGGTTAACCGTTGACCAGGACGACCCGACAACATCGCATCCTCAGCACTCCAACTCTGAAGTCGTGTTTCGAGTGCGCGATGAAGGGCAAGGCATTCCGGCTGATCAGCTTGAGCGGATTTTTGAGCGGTTTCAGCAGGTCGATTCCTCCGACTCACGCAAAAAAGGCGGCACGGGGTTAGGGCTTGCCATCTGTCGCAAAATTGTTGAACAACACAATGGCAGAATCTGGGTAGAGAGTGTTCCCGGTTGCGGCAGCACTTTTGCGTTTACGTTGCCTGCCTTCCATCAAAGTCATTAACAAAAGTCATTCACAAAATTAGGGCGATCGATGCCAAGCAAACGAATTTTAATTATTGATGATGAAGAAACCATTCAAACTGTGGTTCAATTTGGCATCAAAATGGCGGCAGGTTGGGAAGTGCTGGTCGCTGGATCGGGGGTTCAAGGCATTGAGACGGCTCAAACTGAAAAACCGGATGTGATTTTGCTCGATGTGATGATGCCAGAAATGGATGGCATTGCTACGTTTAGAGAACTTCAATCCCGAATTGAAACTGAACATATTCCAGTCATTCTGCTAACGGCTAAAGCACAAACGGCAGAAACGCGGCAGTTTAATGAGTTGGGGGTGAGCGGTGTGATTACCAAACCTTTCAACTCGCTAAATTTACCAGACCAAATCGCCCGGATTCTCCATTGGTAATACCATCGATGAAAATTTTGCTGGTAGAAGATGATGAGGTATTAAGCAAAGTCCTAACGAGGACGCTCACGACGCATCACCATATTGTGGATGTCGTTAAAGATGGAGAAATGGGATGGACTTATGGCTCGACCTTTGAGTATGACCTGATGGTGCTGGATATTGTGTTGCCAAAACTGGATGGCATTAGTTTGTGTCAGCGATTTCGGGCGAAAGGGTATGATACGCCAATTTTGATGCTGACGGCGCAGGATGCCAGGACAGTAAAAGTGCAGGGATTGGATGCGGGAGCCGATGATTATGTCGTCAAGCCCTTTGATCCGGTGGAACTGGTCGCTCGGATTCGGGCGTTGCTCAGGCGGAGCAGTAGCCAGCCCTTCCCCCTTCTAAGCTGGGGAGCTTTGCTGTTAAATCCAAGCAGCTGTGAGGTGGCTTATAACGGTCAGCCTCTTACCCTAACGACCAAAGAGTATGAGTTTCTAGAACTGCTGTTACGAGATAGCCACTATGTTTTTAGTAGCGATGAATTAATCGATCGCCTCTGGTCGTCAGAAGATTTTCCATCGGAGGCAACAGTGCGATCGCACATTCGGCGAGTGCGGCAAAAACTAACGGCGGCAGGCGCGCCCGCCGATTTTATTGCGACGATGCACGGACGCGGTTACTACCTGAAGGCGATCGAGACGGAAGCAATCCCAGAAAGTGCTTTCTCCCTTGCCCCAAGTAATGCGGTGGTAGCGGGGCAATTATCAACAGCAGAACCTTTAGGCGATCGCCGCGAACCGAGTTCTGAAGCCGATCTTTCACTGAACTCATCGCAACAATACTTGGATTTTCTCAACGAAACTTGGACAACCACTCAACCCAAAAGCTTGGATCAACTGGCGGTTTTGTTTCAAACGATCCATGATTTGCAGCGCGATCGCCTCACCGCCCAACAGCTAGCCGCTGCCCAACAGATGACACACACATTAGTAGGAACTTTGGGCATTTTTGGCTTAACTAAAACGACTCACCTGGTGCGGCAACTGGACTATTGGCTAGGCGGACGGGAGCCATTGCAGCCCAAACATGCCCCGCTGATGCAAGCGCTAGTAACCGCCCTTCAGCAGGAAATTCAGAACACCACGCAGATTCAGCCCTGCCAAATTCCGAATCAACTGTTACCCCGCTTGCTGCTGGTCAGTTCAGACTTACCGTTTAACCAGTTGCTTCAGGTGGCAGCCACTCGCTGCGGGATTCAGCTTGAAACTGTGCCCACCCTAGAGCCGATGGGGTGGGGAGAATCACAGCCCAATGTTATCTTGTTGCGCCTGCCCACTGAATCAGACCCAGCAACCTCTGATCAGCCTCCGTTAAGCCTACTGCTAGAAGCTTTACAAACCCTTGTCCAGCGCTATCCAGCCTTGCCCGTGTTGGTGATGAGCGATCGCGGCAACTTGAGCGATCGGCTAGAGGTTCTCCGACGGGGTGGCAAACGGTTTCTCACCACTCAAACGCCCATTGATCAGGTCATGGCGGCGGTGGTGCAGTTATTGGAAACACAGAATTTGCCTACTAGAGTGATGATTGTCGATGACGATCGCACTTGGCTTAGCACTCTGCCAACCTTGCTTAAACCCTGGGGCTTCAAGGTCACGACTCTGGCTGATCCACGGCAGTTTTGGACTGTTTTACAAGCGGTCGCTCCAGATGCGCTGATTTTGGATATCAACATGCCCCAAATCAATGGCTTTGAACTGTGCCAGATGCTTCGCAGTGATCCCCAATGGCAGCGGTTACCCGTATTATTCCTCAGCGTGCTAAGCGATTCTGATAGTCAACAGCAAGCCTTTACCGCAGGAGCCGATGACTATTTATCGAAGCCCGTCATGGGAGTTGCCCTTGCCAATCGGATTCTCAGCCGACTGCACCGACTACGCGCCTGTGCTGGATGAAATGCGCTGAATCAACCATTGCACACATTTTGCACAGAATATACGCCAAGGTAAGTTTTAGTCTTGTTCTCAAATAGAAGCTTATGTTGAGGTCTATGGAAGTCTCCTTGAGAAGTCGCCAACATGACCTGATCCGCAGTTTAGCCGACTGCATCGAATCGGTTTGGCATCAAAACTTAGAACTGTCTCCTTATAGCGTCCCAGAAGACTTAGGCTACATCGAAGGCAGCCTAGAAGGGGAGCGATTGATCATCGAAAATCATTGCTATCAGGCTCCACAATTTCGCAAGCTGCATCTTGAACTGGCGCAAGTTAGCAATGGGCTAGATATTTTACACTGCGTCATGTTCCCCAATCCTGAATACGCGCTGCCTATTTTTGGCACCGATTTAGTCGGGAGAGGCAACGGTTCAATTAGTGCCGCGATCGCCGATTTATCTCCGGTCAATGGCGATCACGCCTTGCCAGAGCAATATCAACAGTCCTTGTCGCTGCTATCTAAAATTGAGTTTTCTCAGCCCCGCGCCTTACCCGACTGGGGCGATATTTTTTCAGACTTCTGTTTGTTTGTGCATCCCGTGAACGGGCAAGAAGAGAAAATGTTTTTAACCCGGGTGCGAGAGTTTCTCACAATCCACTGCCAGATCGCCACGATAGAAAAGCCTCTAACGTCTACTCTCGACATCACCAACGTTTTAGCAGGACAAAAATATTACTGCATGAAGCAACAACAAAACGATAAAACCCGCCGTGTCCTAGAAAAATCCTTTGGGGCTGAATGGACGGATCGATATATGAACACCATGCTTTTTGATTACGTTGTCTCTCATGCCTGAAAGACGCTTCTCTAGGGTAGAAACTTCTCTAGGGTAGAAAAGGGATGGAGTCGCGCTTAAATTACACTTTCAAAAAACACATTTGTAACAAGAAGTTAAGCACTAGAGATTACAAAAAATCCTCAGGATTCCCAATTAGTAGGGTTTTAGCACTTTCTTAACGTTTTTTAATAGTATCTTTTTCACCGCTGGGTGAGATTGCACAAAATTTGCACAAGTGGGTTGCTTTAATCAAAGGCAGGTTCAAACACAAACGAACCTCATGACCGTCAAGGTTAAGGGTTTAGATTTTTAAGCTCGACTGTAGCTCAGTTTATTTCTGACTGACTAAAACAATCTGATTAAAACAGGCTGATTAAAACAGCGAGCATTGGGTTTTGAGATATTCGCTAGGGTGATGGATGCTTCTGCTGATTGATTTAAACGGCAAACAGTATTCGGGTGAGGCTCTCCTTAATATTTTTTCTCGTCAGGCGATTAAACTCGCTAATGACTATTTTCCGTTCAGCGAATCATACGATTAATCATCTATCTAACACTGCATTTATCTCCTCTAAAAATCGACTCTAAAAACCAGTTTTTGAACTGAATTTTGCTTCCATCAAAATCACTAGGAGATACTAGAATGCTTGATGCTTTTACTAAAGTTGTCTCTCAAGCCGATACTCGCGGCGAATATATTACTAACGCTCAAATCGATGCCTTGAAAAATCTGGTGGCAGATGGAACCAAGCGGATGGATGTGGTCAATCGCATTACCTCCAATGCTTCTACGATTGTGGCGGATGCCGCGCGGACGTTGTTTTCAGAACAACCTCAGTTGATTGCACCCGGTGGTAATGCCTATACGAATCGGCGGATGGCGGCTTGCTTGCGCGATATGGAGATTATTCTTCGCTATGTCACCTACGCAACTTTTGCTGGCGATGGCAGTATTCTCGACGATCGCTGCTTAAATGGCTTGCGCGAAACCTATCTGGCGTTGGGCGTACCCGGTGCTTCTGTGGCAGCAGGGGTCAACAAAATGAAAGCCTCTGCGATCGCGATCGCCAATGATCCGAATGGGGTGACTCGTGGAGATTGCAGCAACCTCATGGCTGAAGTCGGCAGCTACTTTGATCGGGCAGCCGCCGCTGTAGGCTAAAAGGCTGTGAGCTAAGGGCTTTGATCCAAAAAAGCCTATTCTCTAGCCTAGATTTTGCGCCATTTCTGACAGTATTTCGCACAATTTTGCACACTGGTTAAAAGGAATAATTCCCCATGAAAACACCGTTAACAGAAGCCGTTGCAGCAGCAGATTCTCAAGGTCGCTTTCTGAGTTCTACTGAGATTCAAACTGCCTTTGGTCGGATGCGTCAAGCCACTGCTAGTTTGGATGCTGCTAAAGCTTTGAGCAGCCAAGCCGACAGCTTGGCTTCAGGCGCTGCAAATGCAGTTTACCAAAAGTTTCCATACACCACCTCCATGCAAGGCAATAACTTTGCCTCCACTCCAGAAGGAAAAGCAAAGTGTGTGCGGGATATTGGCTACTACATTCGCATGATCACCTATTGTTTAGTGGCAGGCGGCACTGGTCCGTTGGATGACTATTTGATCAGTGGGTTGGCTGAAATCAATCGCACCTTTGATCTGTCTCCTAGCTGGTATGTGGAAGCGTTGAAGCACATCAAAGCGAACCATGGTTTAAGCGGCGATCCAGCGGTGGAAGCCAATTCCTACCTTGACTACGCGATTAACTCCCTGAGCTAAGGGTTGACCGTTGCCCAGACCCATAAAAGACTGTGAATGTGATGCATTGCGGAACAGTTTTTTGAGGGTCTGGGCATAATTTTTTATTCAACCAAAGGAGACCCCGTCATGACCAGTTCTATGGCTGCAAGGCAGCTAGGGTTTGAACCATTCGCAGAAAGTTTTCCGACCGAACTGAGATCGCAGGGAACAGAAGACGATGTGCAAGCCGTGATTCATGCCGCCTACCGTCAAGTGTTTGGCAATGATCATGTGATGCAAAGTGAGCGGCTAACTAGTGCCGAATCGCTCTTGCGCCAAGGCGATGTGACAGTCCGTGATTTTGTGCGAATGTTGGCACAGTCGGAACTGTATCGAACCAAATTCTTTTACTCCACTCCGCAAGTTCGCTTTATTGAGTTGAACTACAAGCATTTGCTGGGTAGAGCGCCCTACGATGAATCAGAAATTGCCTTCCACGTTGATTTATATACGCAGGCAGGCTATGAAGCTGAGATCAATTCCTATATAGATTCTCTAGAATATCAAGAAAATTTTGGCGAAGCGATCGTTCCCTATTATCGGGGTTTTGAAACTCAACGTGGACAAAAAACGGCGGGTTTTAGCCGAATGTTCCAACTATATCGAGGGTATGCTAACAGCGATCGCGCTCAGGGCAAGAATAAATCTGCCTGGTTAACCAATGATTTGGGACGGAATCTAGTTACACCCGTGCAAACGGCTAACTTTGGGCGATCGCTCTCTGGAGTCGTGGCGGGCGATCGCGGTCAGGTTTACCGAGTGCGCGTGACGCAGGCAAACCGGGGACGAACTCCCCAGGTTCGGCAAGCAGTCAGCGATTATCTCGTTACCTATGACCAACTTTCACCCACTCTGCAACGGCTGAATCAGCGCGGCAGTAAGGTAGTCAGCATTACGACTGCGTAGACAACTTAGTTTTTAGGTATCAGTTTTTAGTTGTGAGTTTTTAGTGTTTAAGCGGTTAGCCTATAGCTAGGCATTACTCCGATCACTCACAACTAACTCACAACTTTTTAAACACTATTCACTCAACTGTTAAGGAGAGTCATTCGTGGCAATTACAACCGCAGCTTCCCGGCTGGGAACAACTGCTTTAGGGGATTTTCGCCCCATTGAACTCCGCCAAAATTGGACCTCTGAAGATGCCCAAGGAATCATTCAAGCAGTTTACCGTCAAGTGTTGGGCAATGACTACATCATGCAGTCAGAACGACTGACCAGCCTGGAGTCACTCTTAGCCAATGGTCAATTGTCAGTGCGCGATTTCGTGCGGGCAGTCGCCAAATCAGATTTGTATAAAACCAAGTTTCTCTATCCTCATTTTCAAACCCGCGTGATTGAGTTGAACTTCAAACACCTACTGGGTCGCGCTCCCTACTCAGAATTGGAAGTGATTGAGCATCTCGATCGCTACCAGAATCAAGGGTTTGAGGCAGATATTGATTCCTACATCGATTCAGAGGAATATGATGCCAAATTCGGCGATGCGATCGTGCCCTACTATCAAGACTTTGTGACGACGGGTGTAGGTCAACGCACCGTTGGCTTCACGCGCATGTTCCGCCTCTATCGTGGCTATGCCAACAGCGACAGCGCCCAACTCGCTGGGGCAACTTCTCGGTTAGCCGCTGACCTAGCTCAAAACAGCGCCTCTGCGATTATTGGTCCTTCCGGTGGGAGTGAAGGATGGGCATATCAGCCATCGAAACAAGGAACTGTACCTAGCCGAGCCTTTGGACGCTCCTCGGTCAACTCGTCCGATCGCCTCTATCGCATTGAAGTCGCAGGCATTAACCTACCGCGCTATCCCAAAGTTCGGCGCAGCAACAAAGAGTTTATCGTTCCCTACGAGCAACTATCCAGCACCCTCCAACAAATCAACAAGTTGGGTGGCAAAGTAGCCAGCATCACCCTCGCACAATAGGACACCGATCATGTTGGGACAACTCACCTCCACCGGAACCGCTAGTTCATCTGCTAGCAATCGCATTTTTGTTTATGAAGTAGAAGGATTACAGCAAAACGATCAAACAGACAATAATCAGTATCCGGTGCGGAACAGCAGCACAATTTTGCTGCAAGTTCCCTATAGCCGGATGAATAGCGAAATGCAACGGATTAGCCGATTAGGTGGCAAAATTGTGAGCATTTATCCTCTAGGTGAAGCTCCATCCGCGCCGCCAAGTGAAGCGCCGCAGGTGTAAAATCGGCTCACTTTTGCGCCCTCACCCTAAATCCCTCTCCCGGTCTGGAAGAGGGATTTTGAGTTTTCGGCTCCAAAAAGGGGGGCGATCTCGATTCATAGTTTTTTAGCTTCTTACTCGATCGCCCCTGCTCGAATTAACAATTCAGATGCCTGCGCCGATCGAAACGATTTCCGTGCCTCACTCAAAGCGGTTGCGCCCCAACGGTTAATGGGGCGAAAATCTGCGCCATGGGTTAACAACAAATCGATAATTTCTAGGTCGCCCTTCGCCGATGCCATCATCAGCGGAGTCCAGCCGCCGAGGTTAGCAGTATTCACCGCTGCGCCTAGGTCAATCAACGCTTTGACCACATAGAAATGTCCGCGATCGACCGCTAGATACAGGGCAGTATCGCCAATTTTGTTGGTGGCATTCATCTCCGCCCCCATGCCCACCAACCGTTGTACCAGATCCGTTTGACCCTGCCGCGCCATCGCCATCAGCACGGTTTCCCCATAACTGTTGAGATCGTGGATCTGGTTTGTACGATCAAGCAGCATGGAAACGATATCTCGGCGATCGCCCTCTGCCGCAAACATCAACGCCGTATAGCCAGCAGCATTTTTTGCATCCACCTCCGATCCCTGAGCCAATAGCAAGTTGACAATATCCAAATAGCCTTCGGTGGCTGCCCACATCAGAGCGGTATTACTCGCTCCAACGGGGGTCACGCCTCCAGTCGTGTTGGCATCTGCGCCCTGAGTTAATAAACTGTCTACTGCGGCGGCATCCCCTTTGATAATCATGCGAATCAAGTCTTCGTTGAGAGCCATGGTTAGCCTCTCTTGCGTTCAACTTTGAAAACACTGTGGTTAGGTTTTGCGGCAATGGTTGCGTCCCAGGCGATCGCCTGCAAAAAAGCCTCACCAGAAACAGTTTCCACCACATCCACACCCCACTCGCCCGGTTGGAGAGCATCCGGTGCATCACTGGTGGCAGGCGTGGTTTTAATGCCGCCCAACACTAAAATATCGGGCAGATTAATCACCTGCTGAGTCTGCCGCTGATTGACCAATGCTTGGGCACAGAGTTCGCCCACCTGCGCGGGTGAAAATTGAGCGATCGCAAACAAAATTTCTACCGTCCAATGGGGATGATTCACCCGCCTGGATTGGAGCGATTCATAGTCACTCAACCCGGCTCGAAACACCTCAGCAAACTCTTCCCGACTGAGGGCAGGCACGATGTCAGGCGAAACATCGAAATTGTGAGATAGCAGCATTCGCCCTTGAAGGTCATGACTCAAAATGTGAATGTTGGTAATCGAAGTGAGCGTTTTCTAGTTTAGAGGATGTCGGTTAGTGAGCGATCATTAAGTCGTTGCCTCATGGGGTGCTTCTGCCACTTTCACTTGATACAAGATAATCAGATGTCCATCAAAATCGTGGAAGCCTTGTTCTGTGAATACTAAATTGGGCGGTGCGGTAAAAGAACAGGGCGGAATGATTTCCAGGTTTAGGGCTTGAATTTGTTGAATGATGGGTGCTAGGTCGCTCACCTGAATGACGGTGCCGATGCGGTGGGGAGGAAGCAGGGGCGGCAAGTCAACGTTTTTGGCTTCAGTCAGCGCGATCGCCCGTGGTTCATGCTCGGTGCTTAAAGCGGCAAACGTGAGTTGGGCTTGGGCTGGCAATTTGAAAACGGTGTAGAGGTAGGAATCTGCTGATGCTTCCCCTACATAGTCCAGCCGGAATCCCAAAATATCTTGGTAAATCTGGAGGGCACGCTGCAAATCTGCCACGATTAAGCAGGGACGTTTTAGATGAAGCCCTGCTTTGATGGCAGGCGGCGAGTTGGATTGAGCAGCGTTGGATTGGGCATCAATAGTCATTTTGGATAATAGTCGTTTTTTATTTTAATAGTCTCAATTCTTGTCAGAAAATCCGATAGCGCCGACAACAACTCTATACTCAGATGTTCAGATAAAAGTGTACGTCGAAGTTATGCAAGCATTGTTGCGAAGCCAGCAGCACCCGCTGATCCATCGGCTGGCAGATACGATTGAAGCCACTTGGAAGACTCATCTGGAGCTATCGCCATTTCATATTCCAGAAGGCTTGGGATATGTGGAGGGGTCTTTGGAGGGCGCAAAGTTGGTGATCGAAAATCATTGCTACCAGGCTCCGCAATTTCGCAAGCTGCATCTCGAACTGGCGCAAGTTAGCAATGGGCTAGATATTTTGCACTGCGTCATGTTCCCCAATCCCGAATATGCTCTGCCTATTTTTGGCACTGATTTAGTGGGCGGACGAGGTGGGGCAATCAGTGCCGCGATCGCGGATTTATCGCCTGTGAATCTAGATCGATCTCTGCCAGACAGCTATCAGCAAGCCCTATCAGCCTTACCAAGGCTACACTTTTCCCAACCTCGTGCCTTACCCGACTGGGCAGATATTTTTTCTGAATTTTGCCTGTTTATTCGTCCCATGGGAACGCTCGAAGAAGACACTTTTTTGCAACGAGTTCAAGATTTTTTGACGGTGCATTGTCAACTTGCCACCTTGGAACCCTCGCTAACCTCAGAGTTGGCGATCGCCCGAACCATTGCCGGACAACGATATTACTGCACCAAGCAACAGCAAAATGATAAAACTCGCCGAGTGCTTGAAAAATCCTTTGGCACCGAGTGGGCAGATCGCTATATGACCACCATGCTGTTTGATTACGTCACCTGATCAAAATTTTCTTGATTTGGTTTGTAATCCTTTAGAGCAAGTTTTTTTAGAGACAAATTAAACTCTTGATAGATTTTATAAGCAAAGTCTTTCAGTATCACTGTAGGTATAAAGTCTTCCGCAATTTACCGACTGAGTGTTTTTTGCGTTGAAGCAACCCTATCGTGAATTGGAGCCATTTAAAATGATTGGACAAATGTGTTGGCTTGCCAAATTTGGCGGGGGTGGAGAGTTAACCTTGCATCTCCGATTGGAGCAGCAACAGCCCTGGAAGCCCTATACCCACTTTAGAGGACTAGCGATTCCCGACCACACCATTCCTGGAGCTTCCAAAGGATTTGCTACTTCTCAAAAACTTTTAGCGGCAGGCTGGACTTTACTTTCCACTGCTCAAGTTAAAGCCTCTTTTAGCCCCTCATCCAAAGCCGCTTAAAAGGTAGATCAAAATTACACAAAAGCAACAGTTTTACTCCTCCACTCCTCCACCCCTTCAGGTCTACAGTGAAAGAAATGTTTATAATTTGCTTTCATGGATCTTAATCAAATTGCCACAGGTCTACAAAACTCAGATTTCCAGTATCGCCTTAAGGCGATCGCGGCGCTCAAAGATCATCCTCCTGAAGTCGCGGTTCCGTTACTCACCCGCCACATTCAAGATCCAGAATTTTTAGTCCGAACGTTTGTGGCGAGAGAACTTGGTAGACAAAAAACGTCTGAGTCTTTTGCCAATCTCCTTCAGATCATGAGATTTGATAATACGCCTAACGTGCGAGCAGAAGCCGCAAATTCCCTTTCGCTATTCGGCAGAATTTCCGCGTCCCATCTAGTCCAAACTTTTTTTAGAGACGACCATTGGCTAGTGCGTCGCAGCATTCTAGCAGCATTGGTGGAATTGGAATGCCCGGAGGAAGTTTTGGAAGTCTGTGGGATCGGTCTAGGGGGAGACGATGCGGCGGTTCAAGAAGCGTCGGTTGATGCTTTAGGCGCGTTGGTGAACTCTCGTCAATCTGAAGCGGCTTTATCTCAACTCTTGACCTTAAAAAATTCGGCGGCTCAATATATCCGGGTTCGGGTTGCCTATGCCCTGAAACACTTTCCTGCTCCTGAAGCGAGGGAAGCGCTGGCACAACTGAGACAGGATACCGATCATCGAGTTGTGGGGGCGGCAATGGAAGATTTGATTTCTTGAGAGGGTTAATTTTAGCCTTGTTTCTATCGCTCGATAGAGGAAAAGTACCCCTTAAGGGGATGGTTTCCTGATTTGTAGAATTCTATATTGCATTTATGCTATATAGCAACCCGGCACAAATGTCTATAGAAAAAGTAATGATATTTACAGAAATTGACGTTTAAGCAGGCAAAATTGAGAGGAGCAAATTGTTGCTGAGTTGAATAGTTTTATTGATGTGAGGAAAAAGACCATGGCTGAAACATTTAAGAACGGTCAAATGCTCTGGAAGCTGGAAGGGAACGATCGTGCCTTGCACTTACGGCATCATGACTCAGAGCCGTGGCGACCCTATGAAGAGTTTCCAGAGTATAGACTGCCCGATCCTGAAGGATTTTCTAAGGGAATTGCTACTTTTCTAGCGCTGTTGAAACAGGACTGGACAGCCATTAAATCCTAGAAACGTTTCAATTAATTAGTCTGGCGGATTGCTAAACTGCTTTCGCCATCAATGCTTCTGTTCCCCGTAAAACTCAAAGCTAAGCTGGTGCAGCTTTTGCTCAATCTGCGGAGCATGGGGGATGCAGTTATAAAAGCAATATGACAGAATATTAAGAAACGTAGACAATTAGTCACATCTTTCCTGCTCGATCCTTCTCAAGGCACTTAACTTTATATGATGTTTCAACCTCAAACGGTTCAGCCGACTCTGGCATCTCTAGTGCAAGCGTTTTTTCAACAATCTGAGGGAAACTGGCGATCGCAGCGTCGCTATTACACTCTTAAAGATGGTGAAACGCAGGAAGTAGTAAGTTTATTGACCGTCCAATTCTTAGAGCAAGGCAGCCCCGATTTACGTCAACTGGCGCAGTTGCATGATCTGACCGATGAAACCGCGATGACTTGCGGCGCGTTGACTACATGGGAAAGTAATTATGTAGGTCCTAGCCCCAAGCAGATTACTGGCTCAACGGTGTTTGGGGTAGAGGGAACTCAGCTATATCGCGATCGCGGCTTTTCTACAAGCAAACCTGTGATTGCCCAATTTTCCATGCGAGATGCTGACATTATGCGCTTGCGAACTGAGTATAGTGGAAATGTGTTTGAGGAAGAAATTAGGCTAATTGGTAGCCAATATCGCACTCGCCAAACGATCATTTCCCGTGCTGGAGAAGAGCAAATGATTGGGCAATACTTAGAGACGCGAATGTAGAATTTGAGTTAATTACTTGTCTCTTGTCTCCTCTAATTACTGAACAGATTGAGGAAAAACCTGATGAAAAATGTATCGCAAATTATTCAGGAGGCTGAGGCAGCACAAACTTTTGTTAATTCTCAAACCCTACAAGAGATTCAGAAATCTGTTCAGTTAGGATTTGCTCGAATTGATGCTGTAGAGAAACTCTCAAAAAGTGCAACCCGTATTGTTAAGGAAGCCGTAGACCGTCTACTTAGCAAAGGTTCTCTTTGGACTGAACCAACTTCTAAACGTCAAATAGCTGCATGTATGGGTGGCTGTGAAATTATTCTGCGTTACATTACATACGCACTCTTGGCAGGTGATCCTGCTGTTTTAGATGAGTGCTGTCTCAACGGTTTGAGGGGAACCTATGTAGCCTTGGGGATTTCTACAGATTTTGTTATTCAAGCAGTTAACTTAATGAAAGCTGTTGCTATCGAATCAATTAACGTTGACGACTTATCTACAGAAGTGGCTGGCTACTTTGATCATGTGGTTATCAGTTTAAGAGAGAGAGAAGAACTTCAACCTTTATGAAAGCAACTTGTAGCCATTGGTAGTCAAGTTTCAGCAGAAGAATGGGCAAAGTTGCCGATCGACCTATCTCGCAATTTTGAGCATTATATGTACGGTGCACCCAAAGAAGAATGAGGCGCGTGTTTGTAGACAACTCTTACTTGGTTGCAATTCTTAATCCTAGAGACGATCGCCATCAAAAGGCTAAAGAAGTATCACAGAGCTTAGGAAATTATTTATCAGTAACTTCTGAGATGGTCTTGACTGAGTTTCTCAATCATTTTTGTGCTAGAGGATCTAGCTTTCGCCAGTTAGCAATTACTGCGACGGATAAACTGTGTGCTGATCCAGACGTTGAGATTATCCCTCAGACAACCGAACAAGTTAAACAGGCACGACTCTTCTATAGAAAGCGGCTGGATAAAGAGTACAGTCTCACAGACTGTGTTTCGATGCTGATTATGGAGAAAATGGGAATTCAAGATGTGCTAACGCACGATCGCCACTTTCAGCAAGCAGGATTTTGCGCCTTGCTCCGAGATGACTGAACACCAATTAACAGGTCAAGCTTTCTAAGGTAGTTTTGAGCGTCAGGGGATGAACCGTTTCTAATTGCTGGGTGGGATGACTGAGCAAGCGCGATCGCATTTCCTGAGTGAGTCCTTGAACCTGGGAAAAATCTGCTCCAGCAATGCTTTCAAACTGCTCAAAGTCCACGTCGGTTAGATCCGCAGCGCGTAAATCCACTCCTGCTAAATTTGCTCCATTCAACCGCGCAGTGCGTAGAAAAGCACCCGTCAAAATCGCACGGCGTAAGTCTGCCTGCACCAACCTTGCGCCCCGCAAATTTGCGCCGGTTAGATCCACCCCTCCCAAATAAGCGCCCAACAGGTTCGCTTCCTGCAAATCGGCAAACCTGAGGTTGGCAGTGTTCAGCGGTGACCCATTTAAACTGGCTTTAGGACCGATCGCCCCAGAGGATTTGTAGGCAAAGCCTTCTGGAAACTGGGTGTGGCTATCGTATCGCGCCCCTTGCAGCTTGACATCATGCAAATTTGCGCCCGTCAGATCTGCCCCACACAAATCAACTCGATAGAGAAACGCTCCCTGTAAATTCGCCTGCTGCAACAGGGCTTTGCTCAGATCGGCTGCGCGTAAATCGGCTGCGCGTAAGTCTGCCTGTCTGAGGTTGGCACCCCTCAGATTTGCCCGAATCAGCGTCGCTGCACTTAAGTTTGCAGATTGCAGATCACATCCGCTGAGATTAACTTGATACAAATCTGCCTGACTAAGTGCTAGCCCCGCTTTGAGCGCAGCCAAAACGTCTTGAGGTGTTTTTCGACTTGCTCTTTCTGGCATAGCTTGGAGTTGTGACATAATTTTGTATCTGAAGCGGCACCTACCTACAATCATAGAGTCGTAGCGATACCATAATTTTGTTTTGTTGAGGTGAGCCAATGACGCTTATACCACCAGTGACCATGATGGACTTTTTTCGTAAAAGCGAAGGAGTCTGGTTAACCCAGCGCACTGTCCATCATTTTGATACGGTGGCGGATGAATCAGGCGAATCGAAACTGCATGTGCAAGTGGTTACTGCCGATGACGATCGCATTCAGCAAGTCTGCGAACCTCAAGGAATTGATCCAGCGATCGCTGCCGGGGGAGCCAGTTTTATGTGGCAGCCCCACGAAGCCAATCAAGCACCGAATCCCGATCAGGCGGCGGTGTTGGTGGATGTACCTGATGATGAAACCGGGCGATCGGGGAAGCTGCTCCGCAATCAGGGCTACGTGGAAAAAATTCCTGTAGTCAGCCGCTACTGGTTTGGACAAGACGGTATTTTGACGATTGATACCGAGTATGAAACCAATCAAGGGCAGGAACGCTGCTGGTTTATGACGGATGACTTCCGGGTTCGCGTTAGCACCATACGAATGCTGAATGGCATATATCTCATGACCTATTGCTCTGAGCGGCGTTGCGTTTCTGCAACCGATTTGGCTGCCATGATCGAACACAACTTGTCTAGAGCCACTTGAAAAGGACGATGAGAGGATGGATGGGTAGATGAGATAGGAGCCACCATCCCTTATGTTAAGGATTGTTACTTTGTCTCATTTATTTGAGACTGTGCGGCTGGGTATCTCGTATCGTCAGGGGTTGACGCACACGAATCGATCCATTGATTAGCTTATGTATAAACCCTTTCTGGAGCATCTGGAGCAATCACTGTCTCAACAGTTTGATTTACAACATCGCCCGATTCCAGCGGGGTTAGAATCTCAAGTGAGTGAGCGTGGTAGAAATCCGGCGACGATTCAAAGCTGGTGCTATCAATGTCCTGAATTTCGCAAAATTCGTTATACCTACATTGATGCAGGGGCGAGTGCCCAAATTTTCAATAGTGTGATCTATCCCAGCCACAACTATGAGTTGCCCTTGCTGGGAATTGATTTTCTCTCGTTTGGACAGGTCAAAAACTTGATTGTGATGGACTTTCAGCCATTGTTTCAAGATGAAACGTATTTGACAAAATATATTGATCCGTTAAAGACATTACATGAGAAATATCCAGATCTAGCGCAGAATTTGGAGATGAAGTTTTACGATGCAAACCAGTACTTTTCAAAATATTTATTGTTTGCCAAAACCGATCCAGAAACGGTGAGAACGCGGGTATTTGAAGCGTTCAAAGATTATTTGAATCTCTACTGGCAAATGTTGGCAGAAGCCACACCTCTCAACGATTCAAAGTCGGTGCAGCGGATTGTGAAAGCCCAGAAAGACTACGATCAATACAGCGCCGATCGCGATCCCGCATCGGGTCTATTCAGCAGCTACTTTGGGCATGAATGGTCAGAAAAGTTTCTGTTTGAATTCTTGTTTGAAGATGCCATGCCCTTAGCGATCGCTAAAAAATAGATTGAGTTCTCAATTTTCACCTCAAAACTCAAAACTTCATCCTCCCCATGACCTTATATCAACCCTTTTTGGATTATGCGATCGCGCTTTTGCAAGAGCGCCTCGATTTGCAACCCTACCCCATTCCAGCCGGGTTTGAGTCGAAATCGGCGATCGTCGGTAAGGGCAAACATCAAGACGAAGTGCTAACCACGAGTTATGGATATCAAGCTCCAAAACTGCGGCAAATCCGAGCGGCGCATGTTCAGGGAGGCGGCGCTCTTCAGGTATTGAACTTTGTGATTTTTCCGCAGCTAAACTACGATTTGCCGTTTTTTGGTGCCGATCTGGTCACGCTACCCGGCGGACATTTAATCGCCCTGGATATGCAGCCCTTATTTCGTGATGATTCTGACTATCAGACAAAGTATACTCAACCCATCTTGCCGATTTTTGAGGCGGCTCAGCAGCACTTGCCCTGGGGCGGAGACTTCCCGGAAGAAGCCCGTCCTTTCTTTTCGCCTGCCTTTCTCTGGACGCGACCACAACAAACTGAAACGGTGGCAACTCATGTGTTTGAAGCGTTCAAAGCCTATCTCCAAGCCTATCTAACGTTTGTTGATCAAGCAGAGCCAATCACAGAAGCTTCGGCATTACAAGAGACTGAACAGGCTCAATTGCGCTATCTCCGCTATCGGGCTGAAAAAGACCCTGCACGAGGAATGTTTACCCGGTTTTATGGAGCCGAATGGACAGAAGAGTATATCCATGGCTTTTTGTTTGATTTGGAACGAACCCAAGTTGCGATCGCCCGTGAGTGATCCTGGCATCCGCTAACGACCAAACTTAAATCATCAGATTCGCAACATTTCTTTATCTTTTAGCTCATTTGTCTTTAGCTATTCTCGCTATCTTAGGGGTTGATTCGCTGCTGGCATAGCTCGAATTGGAGTTAGGTTCTCTACTAAAAATTGATTGACTCCAGAGTGAATTCATCCTCTGATCAAGGCTTCAGACCTGGCTAGACAGTTATAATTCGTAATAAATAAGGATTCAACGACATAGTATAAACAGAGATGTTGGAAAACTTACACAGCAGATGCAGACTTTTAGGTATCTGCTCGGTTAAGGCTCCATAATATTTAAGAAATGTAAAATCTTCCAAGTTTCTTCATCAGAAGAATGGGAGGCATTTCACAGGTCAGCATCAACGGTTTTTGTTTTTCTCAGGCTGTTTAGACAGATTAATTGCTGAGCTTAATCAAGAGTTAGTTGTGACCTAAGTCCCTACTTCACTTGAACACATTAGGAGATTGAGTTTATGTTGGACGCATTTGCAAAGGTAGTCTCCCAGGCTGATGCGCGGGGTGAATACCTCAGCTCTGCACAACTGGATGCTTTAAGCGCGATGGTCGCCGATGGCAACAAGCGCATGGATACTGTGAACCGCATTACTGGCAATTCATCTGCGATCGTGGCAAATGCGGCTCGTTCGTTGTTTGCTGAGCAACCTGGGCTGATTGCTCCCGGTGGAAATGCTTACACCAACCGTCGCATGGCTGCTTGTTTGCGGGATATGGAAATTATCTTGCGCTACATCACCTACGCTATTTTTGCTGGAGATTCAAGCATTCTGGACGATCGCTGCTTGAATGGTCTCCGCGAAACCTATTTGGCTTTGGGAACTCCTGGTGCTTCTGTGGCAGTGGGCGTGAACAAAATGAAGGATGCTGCATTGGCGATCGCCAATGACACCAATGGAGTGACTAGAGGCGACTGCTCTAGCTTGATGTCTGAAGTGAGCAGCTACTTTGATAAGGCGGCTGCGGCTGTTGGCTAGAAAGATACTACTAGAAACCGCTGGAGTTGATTTCTACTGGTTTATTCGGTAGCCAAAGCAACGACAACACTCATTTCATAAAGCAAAATTACTGGAGCAAGTTTAATCATGAAAACCCCTCTAACCG
The DNA here is from genome assembly GCF_040830845.1 of Sivoneniella epilithica UHCC 1019. NCBI lineage: Bacteria > Bacillati > Cyanobacteriota > Cyanophyceae > Leptolyngbyales > Leptolyngbyaceae > Sivoneniella > Sivoneniella epilithica. Next base: position 24,413 of record NZ_JBFPDP010000037.1, on the reverse strand, counting down.
AAGCAGTTTCGGCTGCTGATTCTCAAGGACGCTTCCTTAGCTCTACCGAGCTTCAAACTGCCTTTGGTCGTTTCCGTCAAGCGTCTGCTAGCTTGGAAGCTGCCAAAGCATTGACTTCTAAAGCTGACAGCTTGGCTTCGGGTGCTGCTAACGCGGTTTACCAAAAGTTTCCATACACCACCTCTATGCAAGGTCCTAACTACGCATCGACTCAAGTGGGCAAAGACAAGTGTGTCCGCGACATCGGCTACTACTTGCGGATGGTTACCTACTGCCTCGTTGTGGGTGGAACAGGACCTATCGATGACTACTTGATTAGCGGTTTGGCTGAAATCAACAGCACGTTTGAACTGTCTCCTAGCTGGTATGTGGAAGCGTTGAAAAATATCAAAGCAAGCCATGGCTTGAGTGGAGATCCTGCTGTTGAAGCGAACTCCTATATTGACTATGCCATCAATGCATTGAGCTAGTCAGGCTTGTGCCCGGAGGGTTAGGCAATCACCGACAGAGGTTGGTCGTTGCATAGTCCTCCGGGCATTGTTATTTTTAAAGGGACTTCCTCTCGTTGTCATGAGTCACTCACCAGATATTCAGAGCGATGTTTCACTCACGGTAGACCAAGCGATCGCCAATCTTCAGGGAGAAGATTTGGGCTTGCGGGTCTATGCGGCTTGGTGGTTAGGGCGGTTTCGAGTCGATGATCCAGAAGCCATTGATGTGTTGATGGCGGCATTAACAGATGAGGACGATCGCACCGATGCAGGCGGTTATCCTCTGCGGCGCAATGCAGCGCGGGCGTTGGGCAAACTAGGCGATCATCGAGTGGTTCCAGCCCTGATTCAATCCTTAAATTGCACTGATTTTTATGTGCGAGAAGCTGCCGCACAATCCTTGGAAAAGTTAGGAGATCCTAGCGGAATTCCCCAATTAATCGAGTTACTCAATAACCAAGTGGCTGGAACCCTACCTGCACCAGAGCCACCGTATCTAGTGCAGCCCTTTGATGCCATTTTGGAAGCGTTGGGCAGCTTGGGCGCAATGGATGCCGTTCCTGACATTTTGCCATTTTTAGATCATGCCGTTCCCCGAATTCGCTACGCGGCTAACCGGGCAATGTATCAACTGACTCCCAATCCTGAAATTGCTAGTGAATATGGCGATCGCTTGGTGCAGGCACTTTCAAACGATGATTTGCAACTGCGACGAACTGTCTTGTCAGATATAGGCGCGATTGGATATCTTCCGGCAGCCGATGCGATCGCCCAAACCCTTGCAGAAAACAGCCTCAAGCTCATTTCCCTCAAAGGCTTGCTGGAAAAACAACTCCAGCAGACCCCGCCGCCAACTCTTTCGGAAGGCGCAATCAAAGTCATGTCTTTAATGGATGAGTTGTTGTAGCAGAAAGCGTCACAATAGAAAGAAGGGAATAGGGAATAGGGAATAGGGAATAGGACTGAATCTCCAATCCCCATTCTTCATTCGTTATTCGTCAATCCCCATTCGTCATTCGTCATTCGCCATGGCTGATTCTCTTTCCTCTCTAATTCAGGCTGTAGATGCTGCTGATTCTGCGAATGGGTTGCTCGAAGCGGTCCAAAATCTGGCAGCAGCACGATTGGAAGGTGCGATTCCGACGCTGATTGCGGCGTTAAGCTACAACAATCCTGGGGCAGCGGTGGCAGCAGTAGATGGGTTGATTCAGATGGGAGAAGCTGCTGTTCCCCCACTGTTGGAGCAACTGGATCTGCATAATTACAGCGCTAGGGCTTGGGCAATTCGGGCACTGGCTGGAATTGGCGACCCTAGAGGACTGATTACCTTGTTGGGAGTTGCCACGGCTGATTTTGCCATGAGTGTTCGTCGAGCCGCCGCTAAGGGTTTAGGCATGATGAAATGGCATTGGTTCCCAGACAATTTGTTAGAAATTGCTCAGGCAGAAGTCTTGGAAGCATTGCTTTTTGTGGCGCAGCAGGATGAAGAGTGGATCGTGCGGTACTCGGCTGTTTCGGGCTTGCAATCGCTAGCGGATGCGATCGCGCTCACCTATCCAGAGTGGAGATCGCAAATCAACTCTCAATTTGAGCAGATGGCAAGCGGTGATAGTAGTTGGACGGTTCGTGCCAGAGTTTGGATGGCGCAACAGCATCTTCAGGCAACGTCAGCGGTGCAAATGCTTGTGTGTGATGCTCAGCCCTCTCCGCTCAGTGCAACAGATTGGCAAATGATTTTAGACACACTCTACGATCGCAAAGGACAAGAACGGATGGTATTTGCAGAGGGCGATCCGCGCCGCTATCGAGAACTGGCGGTATCCATGGCTCAAACGCCTGACGCTATTTGATCACCTTCAACCAGTTCATCAAGTTGAGGAACTTCAACCAGAAACGACGTGATCTGAGAAAATCTGAGAAGATCGATTGACACCCTTGAGTAATCTGCGTTTAGGAACTCCAATTAATATGGCTGATATTTCAGAATTAACAGCGATCGAGCAATCCACTTCTCAAGAACTCGCTGAAATTATTACTGAGTTAGAACAATATCGCGATCGCCTAGTGAATGACACCCTTTCTATGGCACAACGGGCGAAAGTGATGAAGGCTCAGGCGCTGGCTTCCCTAGAGCCTAGTTTGGCTCAGATCGACGCGAACCTAGAAGCGCTTCGTCAACAGCAAGCAAAACTGAGTGTTGAAAATTAGCCCCCCGTTCAAATTGGAATAATCAAAGAGTTGTGATGAATCAATCACTAAAACCCGAAGCTTCCACAGTCGGTGATTCAGTCCAGCGAATTCAAGCTGAAAATGATGCCTTACTGCAACAAGTGGATGACCAAATCACGCTGGAAATCTTCGATACTTCTGACCAGGCTCTTCTGCAACAATTGGTAGAAGGGTTAGGAGATCCACGCGGATTAGTGCGGTTGCGTTTTGCTGAAACACTCGGCGAGATTGGGGAAGTTGCGACTCCGTTTTTAGCGATCGCGCTGGCAAATCATGCCAATGTCGTCGTCCGGCGAGCAGCCGCAAAAACGCTGACCCTAATTGCAGACCCAGCCGCCATTCCCACCTTGCTTCACAGTTTTCTCAACGACGAAGATACCGTGGTTAAAAGCTCCTCTGCGGGAGCCTTGGCAAGAACTGGTGAGGCGGCAGTGCCAGCACTGTTAGATATTCTGGCATCGACCGACTATGCAGAAGACACAAAAGGTCATGCCGCTTGGGCGCTGGCATTTATTGGCTCGGAAGCTGCCGACTATCTCTACGCCGCCTTGAATAATGCGTCTCTCGATGTCCGCTGTGCAGTCATTGGGGCATTGGGGCATGTGGCGCAAGAGCAATCCGACGAAAAATCGTGCAATCTACTCATAACAGCGCTCACCGATCCAGAAGCCTTAATTCGCACGGAAGCCGCCGCCGCCTTGGGACAGGTGAATTATCCGTCTGCGGTGCCCCATTTGATCTTGGCAAGTCGCGATGCTGAATTAGATGTACGGAAAGCAGCCATTAACTCACTGGGCAAAATGGGCGATCGCGCTGCCTTAGAACCCCTCCAAACCATGCTCACCGATGATCAATCCGTGGTGCGTGTTTTGGCAAAACTAGCGATCGCCCAAATTGAGCGTCAGTCATCAGAAACCAATGATTGGTAAGACTTGATTACTGCGCGGCTGGTGTCAGTAGGATAAGTTGCTGTTTCTGAAGCGATCGCACCTCTGCCAAACTCGCTTCAATAGTCTGCAAAATCTGCTCAACAGTTTTTTGTTGAGTTGGATTGCCATCGCAGGCAAGCAAAAACTGCCACTCTGCTTCCGTTAGATTCACCACTTGATAATCTTGATTGAAAAACTGCCGACTATCGCGCCACCCTTGGCTACAAGGACTGGGTTCTGGTATGGCAGCTAATAGATTTTCATCTAGCAACCAGTTTTGTTGGAGTAAGGGAGTTCGTGCCAAAAAGAATTCATAGTGAGTAATCGCCTGCGGATCAAGCAATTCAATCAAGCGATATCGTTGGCGATCGCTTAAGGTTTTTGCCCGTTCAATCAGTTCTGGTGCTTTTCCAATCAGTCGCTCTAACTCCCAAACCTGCGGATTAGAGAATCCCACAAACTCCAGTCCAGACGCATCAATCAATTCAAACACCGTATTGATGTTGTAATCAATCTCTTGCGGATGCACATACATATCCGCAAAATAGCCATCCCGTTGATTTTCCCAAGACCAGCGCTCCGTCTCCCGTTTTCGCAACCGATTCTCTTCCGGTAACGCCGCAAACAATTGTCGCCCAACCTGTACTCCATCGGTATAGTCACCCCGGCGATCGCCTTGCAGCAGCGCGATCGCTTCCTGCATCAACATAATTTCCCAGCGACCCAACTCGCCATAAACAAAAATATGTAAAATTCCACCGGGTGCTAGCTTAGTCGCCAACGCCTGAATGCCGCGAATCGGGTCGGGCGTATGGTGCAACACCCCCACACAGTTAATCAAATCAAATTCACCCGGCAGTTGCTCCACATCAAACAAACTCAGGTGATGAAACTCTACGCCTGTTGCCCCTGACTTCTGACAGCGCTCTTTTGCCACTGCCAGCGCTCCAGCACTTAAGTCAATGCCCACGATCGCAGCATCTGGATTGAGATGTACCAGATATTCCGTTCCCACACCCGTCCCACATCCAGCATCAAGAATTCGCACATTGTGGCGAGTCGGCTTTTGCCCAGTACAAAAGTTATAGGCAGTTAGCCAGTTCCAGCGCCAGTTATATCCCGGCGGTGGTTCATCTAACAAGGGTTCAGGTGGAAACGGATAAGTATTGTAGAGTTTGGCAACAGCAGCACTAATCGCTTGAGAATCGGACATAGTTGATTAGGTTCAAAGATGGATGGATAGCTAAATCCAGTTCCCATTGTCCCAAACTCTACGCTGATGCCAGCAGAGATGCTGAAGAAATTATCAAAGAGCGTTGAAAAAGTGGTTTCTGAAGATGAATTCCTCAGAAACCACTCAATAAGACCTAACTCAATGAGTTGATCATGTTGGGTTAGCCAGCAAAATCAAGTAAAGTGACCGAGTACTCTGGAACAACAAATGTGCCGTTCTTGACGGTATTCCAGTCAGTCTTTTCTTGTTGATATCCTTTAGAGGATATTTCATGCTCATTGACACTGGTTTGGGTGGGTTGCCAACCGGTGAAGTTTGCTTGAATTGCCTGAGCTTTATCAGAGAAATTGATAATCAAAAGCTCCTTATTTCCAGTTGCTTTGTTTTTCACTGCAAACGTAGTCACTGCACCGTCATTACTACTGGTGGATGCAACTTCATCACCTACAAAATAGGTGTTGAGTAGATGGAAAAGGTGTGCGCCAGGTCGTAAAACATCTTCATTGCTTGTTTTACCGTAAATCCCATCTTTCTCATTCCAAGCAGCGGTGCCATCCGCACCATTTTGAATGGCTTCCACAATAGTCATGGCATCAAAGACCACTCCTTTGTTATTGGTCATTCGAGGATCGCGAGTTTCCCAAGTCCAACTAATGTTGTATTCATCCAGAATTGCTGGAATATATCGATCTGGGCTAGCATCTTTCAGAGTTTGAACAATTTTTTGAGTATAGTCACCCAGATCTTCTGGAGACTTAAACACTTCACTATCCGGCGTACTAGCGCTACCGTTTGCGTAATAGTGATAGGTGAAGAAGTCTAGGTTTTTCGCAGTGCCCTGAATAAATGGAACATAGAATGGCTCCAAGTCAGAGCGGGCGATCGCGGGTCCGCCAATTTCAATGGTTGGGTCAACCTGCTTCATTGCCTCAGCAGTTTTGTTGTAAATCGTGATTAGATCACCCAAGCGATCAGGATTATTGGGGTTAATCAAACTACCCCATCCTCCATTGTTGCGAAACTTGGTAAAGTATGAATCATCCCGCTCGTTCAATACTTCCCAATACTTCACGTCGAAGTTATAGTCCTTGTTGACAATTTTGACCAGATCGGCAGAGAACTTAGCAAAGTTATCATATTGATCGCGTGCTAGATAACCCTCGCCATCGGTCATCCAAGAGGGCCAACTTGGAATGTTGATCATGCGCTCAGGTTGATCATTGCCAAACGCATTCACTGAAGCCGTGAGAGCCGTCACAATCTTTTGAGTATCCCAAACTCTGCGACTGGTATCAACCAACCCCTCACTAGTGGTTTTGGAATCTTCCATGGCTCCAGCATGGTGATATCGCAGTAAACCTGGACTCATATAGCTCATGTTTCTGCCGTAAGCAGCGTTGTTTGCATTCGCTGTTTCAAAGCCTTGAAACGCATTTAACCCAAACTGCAAATCAGTGGTCGTATCCACGACCGTATTCCAGTTCACATTGACCGCGATCGCATTTCCAACAGGCGGAATTGGGATCGGAATCGGCGTTGGAGTGGGAATTGGAGTGGGAGTCGGAATCACTGTGCCTGAAGACAATCGTGCATTTGCCCAATTTCCATGATCAAGGGTGGCACCATCCCCAGCATCCGTGACCACCAACCGTAACGATTGCTTACCTGCAACATTCACATTCACTGCTTTTGTGGCACTACTTCCAGTAACAATGCCACTGTCATACAGCTTGCTATTATCTGCCCACACCTGAAAGATAACGGAACCCGCATTACCTACTTCATCATCCAGTCCGATGTCAGCACTGAAGGTGGTATATTTGCCGTCCAATGTGTAGGTAACTTGTGAGTTAGAGTGAACTCCTAATCCTTTATTAGCGGTGACCCCATTGAGCGTCAGGGTGCGCCCATCTCCTGCGCTCTGTTCCCCGTTGCTCTTGTCTTTTTCAACTGGGCCCCAGCCGTTGGTTGAGGCGCTCCAAGCTAAATCACTCAGGTAAACACTGCTCGTGTTCCCTGTTGGGGGAGGCGTTGGAGCCGGAGTTGGTGTTGGAGTGGGAGTCGGAATCACTGTGCCTGAAGACAATCGTGCATTTGCCCAATTTCCATGATCAAGGGTGGCACCATCCCCAGCATCCGTGACCACCAACCGTAACGATTGCTTACCTGCAACATTCACATTCACTGCTTTTGTGGCACTACTTCCAGTAACAATGCCACTGTCATACAGCTTGCTATTATCTGCCCACACCTGAAAGATAACGGAACCCGCATTACCTACTTCATCATCCAGTCCGATGTCAGCGCTGAAGGTGGTATATTTGCCGTCCAATGTGTAGGTAACTTGTGAGTTAGAGTGAACTCCTAATCCTTTATTAGCGGTGACCCCATTGAGCGTCAGGGTGCGCCCATCTCCTGCGCTCTGTTCCCCGTTGCTCTTGTCTTTTTCAACTGGACCCCAGCCGTTGGTTGAGGCGCTCCAAGCTAAATCACTCAGGTAAACACTGCTCGTGTTCCCTGTTGGGGGAGGCGTTGGAGCCGGAGTTGGGACTGGTATTGGGGTTACTGCACTGGAAAAAAGCTTTGCATTTGCCCAATTCGCATGATCAAAGCTGGCATCATCGCCTCCATCCGTGACCACCAACCGTAACGATTGCTTACCTGCCACATTGACGTTCACCGCTTTTGTGGCACTGCTTCCAGTAACAACGCCACTGTCATAGAGCTTGCTATTATCTGCCCATACTTGAAATTCAACAGAACCAGCATCACCCACTTCATCATCTATCCCGATATCAGCGGCGAAGGTAGTATATTTGCCGCCCAATGTATAGGTGACTTGCGAGTTAGAGTGAACCCCTAATCCTTTATTAGCAGTGACTCCGTTGAGTGTGAGAGTGCGCCCATCTCCAGCGCCTTGTTCCCCGTTGCTCTTATCTTTCTCAACTGGACCCCAACCGTTGATAACTGAACTCCACTCTAAATCACTAATATAAACAGAACTAGCAGGCACAGAAGAGGTCAATGCACTACTCCGGTTGAGCAGTTGTAGTTCAGAGAGTGTGAGGGGGTTATTTGTAGGGATTATCTGGCTGCTAAGGCTGGAGGATAAACTAGATTGTGTGTCTAAAACGTTGTTGACACTATCCATAACTAAATCTCCCAAATACGAATGTGTGAAAGTCGCCATTTGGTAGAAGGCAACCCTAAATTGTGATCATCCTGAGGTAATGGCAGGTTGCAGTTAGCAAGCGATCGCAGCTGCGATCGCTTGCTAACTATGGGGCTTGGGCTAAAGCAGTGAAAATGACACCAAAAACTACAGTTGAATGCGGTCAACATCAACTACACATCAGTAGGCATTGAGCTTTGTAGCAACGGATGAATCGGCAAGGACACAAAGACCCTTGAGAAATAAGGGAGGATGATGTCTTGACCTTTCCCCGTACTGCTTTACCAGCAATTGACAATTAAAGAAATTGGCAAAGAGAAAACTGACAGAGATCAGCACTAAAATCCGTTAGAAGTTTGGGCTTCAGTCTTAGAGTCTTGCCAACAGCAATAGAATTCCGTGAACTCAACTCAAACCCATGAATCGAGTCAGCGATCGCAAATAATGGTTAGGCAATGCAATTTCCAACAAATTTCCTCGTTTTTCAGTACGCTCTACTGACTCAGCTAAGCTTCATGATTGGGAGATGCACGGTAGAGCTTGACCGATAAACCTTATCTACAACAGGAAGATGTAACAGTCACTTATAGGTTTTGTGGTAGGACTCAACCGACTGTTAATCTGCGTTTTACACTACGGACATATTAGGAGTACAAGAGTGGTCACCCAACCCAGTATTGACGGTTTTTTTTGCGTCCACTGCTGAGATCAGCCATTTTTGAGCTATTTCTAAACGATTGCGATCGTATCCTCTGTAGCAAAATCAAATTTTAGGTAGTGACCTGAGGAGAGTGTAATTCCCTTAAACAAAAGCGATGAAAGCTCAGTTCAGTGGATGATTGAGATAGTTTCTCAGTGATTATTTGCTCAATGAAGTGTATTGTTTGGCACTAGCTTTATGAGACATTCATCAAATCTAATAAGAGCTTCATAACTGCTTCATAAAGCAAGTCAATCCGTTCGCCTTGCCTACCAAATAGATGACACTTCCTCTTTTGGCACCCAATTAAGGACAATATCAACAAGTCTGAAATCAAGTCTGAAATCAAGTACTTATCGACAAACTAAAACTGACTTGCTGCCATCTAGAGATTAATAAGCACCAAGTCTCGACTCTGCCCAACCTGCCAAGTCCCAAACAATGAGTGCTGAACAATGAATAGCGAAACAATGGATGCTGAGCGAAGCCGAAGCACGATCCCAAGTCCAGTAACGACAAATATGGCTCAGAATCACTATATAGGCTAGTTTCGACTACGCTCAATCCTCAATGTCAGATTTTTAGAAATGCCTATTTAAAGACTAAAAATTTAAAAACTAAAAACGCGGGGGCTGCACTGAATAAACAGACAGCCCCCGCGTTTTTGAATGGCTCAGAATGACTTAATTTTTGCGATAAGGAACAGATTTTTCGATATCGATGTTAAGCGCTGAGATTCGTTGAGGCGCGTTGCCCTGAGGATTAAGGTTTCGCGCCATATTAAGGAATTGAGACGGACTTCCTGCAACCGCCTTCTGTTCTTGTGGAACATAACTGCGAACAGTAGTTTGCCAAACAAACTGTGGGAAGCCAAGTTTGCCGCGATAGTATTCGTTGTAACGAGGAGACGTGATATTGAAAGGACGTTCACCCTCTGCGCGCCCTGGCAAGATTCGACGACGTTGATAGGGAACAGTATCATACCCAAACGCTTCCAGGTATTCGTCGCTGTCGAGTAGCTGATCTACAAAGCCGACAATCCCTTTGGTGGCAACAACAATAGACCAAGCGATCTTTTCTTGTTGACCGTAGACATCGCGACCTAACACTCGTTGCACAGTTTGCTCTACAAAACGGTAGTTGCTATTGAGGTCATAGAAACTGCGCTTGTACGTGTTGGAAAGCAACAATCCACGAATAAAATCACGGACTGTAATCTGACCGCTGCGAAGTTGAGACTCTAAAAACTTTTCGCGATCGGCAGCGAAAGCATGGAAGAAAATCTGACGATAGGCTACTTCAATCAGCGTATCCATATCGGCTGAGGACAGCAGGTTTTCTGTGGAGTAGATCCTGGGTTGCTCGTCTCCAGGGACTTCATAGCTTGCAACCCGCTGGTTTTGACTATTAGGGGAATATTCTAAAAGAGGAAGTGCCACGCCTACAAAATCTCCCTTTTCTGAAGAAATCTTACAAAGTTAGTCCTGATCATATAGGGATGGGGGCGGCATTATTCGATTTAGTCTGATGAAAATTACATAACTTAATTTAGCGATCGCGAATCTTGTCCTTGACCGCGCCAAAATGCCAACGGGTCTTGGGTCGAAACATAATCTGGATAAAACTGCAACCAGTCTTTTTGATCAGGCTGATCAGGCGGGAGGGCAATTTCCAATCCTAGACAGAGATGAGCCAGCGATCGCTCAAACTGTGAGTGATGCCCAGGAGAACCCGCGTGAGCATGAGCATATTCATGAACAACTAACCGAAGCCAGTCTTTGGGCACTACCCGTCCCACATCAACCAAGATAGTGACTGGGTTGGTTTGTAAATTGCATAGCCCGTCGATCTTAAAAGACTCAACGAGTGGAGCGGCAAAAATTTGGATGGGGGGTTGCTCCCAAGCATGAAAGCAATCATGGCATCCTTGAACATAGCCAGTGAGTTGTCGGTTGACTGCATCAATATGGTTGCCGATCCAAGTACAAATTGAGATGCGGTCATCTAGGCGATCAACCAAGTCAATTATTGCTGGCGTTAAAGCGAGACTGCGAACTCCATAGAGATAATCCAATCCACGGGTAAATGGATCGGTGCTAGTGGTGATAATTAATGAATCAGCCAAGATCTAGCAGCCTAAAACAGAAAAATATTGAGTTGGCTCAACGGCAGTTTCAGGAACCGACTCAACGGCAGATGCGATCGCATCTGCCACCCGCATTTCAGTACAAAAAGTAGCCGTGCTAAAGCCACCAAATCGTTTGACAGTGCTGGTTCGCATCCGGAGGCTGGGGCTAGCAAACCAGAAGCGCTCGATCGAACTCATGGTTTCATACTCAGTGGTTAGGACTAAGCCATTTTCATCATCCATGTGATATTGCCCTGCAATGGGCACGATTTCAGCATATCCCCGCTCTCGCAGCAAAATTCCTTGACGAGGATGATCGGCATCGGGGATAAGTGCGAAGACAGTAGACCCTTCATGATTTTCATCGTCATTCCGATCCCAACTCATGGCACCGTTCCAGGAGACAAATGCCCCCCCGATCGCTAGGGCAGGGTCAACTTCATGCAATTGGCAGATCTCAATCACTTGGGGATGATCGGCGGCAAATGCTTCGACCCGAATGGCAGATTCGCCAGCTTCCGTGCGCTTGAATGCGAGGTGATGGGTGGTTCGCTGCGATCGCCATGTTCCCGTACTCAGTTGAAAAAACTCCATTACATCCATTGGATTCTCAATTCCAAACAACAATATTTCTACTTTTAAACCGACGCAGCCTAATCCTAGGAGGGAGGATTGACCCATGTTGTAACGCTATTCTTACATCATAAAGCGGCATTAGCGGTCTTTACACCCAGAGTAACTCCACTCAAATCATGATTTATTCGGAAACGTCTAAATCTGACTTCTTGTCAAGCAAGTGTTATTTTTGTTAATATTAAGCCAAGGTAAACAAAATCAATATTGTCCAATTCTCAGAGTCGAACACAAACCCCAAAGAGGAGAAATTATGAATGTCCCCATGGAGCTTAACCTAGAGCAGCAATTTAACCTCAAGCTGTATGAAGAACAAGTTAAAGGCTTAAACCTGGAACAATCGCAGGAATTTCTCTTGGAGGTGCTGCGCCAACTCATGGTGAAAGACAATATGCTGAAGCATTTGCTCAAGCAAGTTTAGAGCCAAAAATAATTGATCGTTATATTCGCTAAGTGCGATCGCCAATCTATTGCTTTCATCCCCAGTTAGATCTGTCTAATTGGGGATGTTTTTTAGAATGTTAAGGATTGTTGCTTTGTTTCTCATAACTGAGACTGAGGCACACATCATCTTTTATGGTCTGTAGTGTCTTGTTTAACCAAACAGACAAAAAGTTTTAACAGATTACTAATTTTTAAGGAGAGCGAAATGCTTGACGCTTTTTCCAGAGCCGTAGTATCAGCAGATGCAAGCACTTCTGTTGTCGGTGATATCAACGCCCTCAAGTCGTTTGTTGCTAGCGGCAACCGTCGCTTGGATGCAGTAAACGCGATCGCAAGTAACGCTAGCTGCATGGTGTCTGATGCAGTTGCAGGGATGATTTGCGAAAACCAAGGCTTGATTCAAGCCGGTGGTAACTGCTACCCCAACCGTCGCATGGCTGCTTGCTTGCGCGATGCTGAAATCATCTTGCGCTATGTCACCTATGCTCTATTGGCTGGTGATGCTTCAGTTTTGGACGATCGCTGCTTGAATGGTTTGAAAGAAACCTATGCAGCATTGGGCGTACCCACCACCTCCACCGTGCGTGCTGTTCAAATCATGAAGGCTCAAGCAGCGGCTCACATCAAAGACACCCCCAGCGAAGCGCTAGCTGGTTCTAAACTCCGCAAAATGGGTTCCCCAGTCGTAGAAGATCGTTGCGCTAGCTTGGTTGCTGAAGCTTCCAGCTACTTCGATCGCGTGATTGCTGCCCTGAGCTAGTTCTCAGTCGCTGGCTCAGAAAAAATCGAACAACAATCAACACTCTAACCATTGGGAGATTTAAAAATGAAATCCGTTGTTACTACCGTCATCGCCTCTGCTGATGCAGCAGGACGTTTTCCTAGCACCTCTGATCTAGAGTCAGTTCAAGGTTCCATCCAACGGGCTGCTGCTCGTTTGGAAGCAGCTGAAAAGCTAGCGAACAACCTCGACAACGTTGCGAAAGAAGCTTACGATGCTGCAATCAAAAAGTATCCTTACTTAAACAATCAAGGTGAAGCAAACTCCACCGATACCTTCAAGTCAAAGTGCGCTCGTGACATCAAGCACTACCTGCGCCTAATCCAGTACAGCCTAGTCGTGGGCGGTACCGGTCCTTTGGATGAATGGGGTATTGCAGGTCAGCGCGAAGTCTATCGTGCATTAAGCTTGCCTACCGCTCCTTATGTTGAAGCATTGAGCTTTGCCCGTAACCGGGGTTGCGCTCCTCGCGATATGTCTGCTCAAGCATTGACCGAGTACAACGCACTGTTGGACTATGCCATCAACTCTCTGTCCTAGTCGATCGCCCTTGGGTGATTGGGTGACTGGATAGATGTTCTTATGCAAGCCTGGAGGTTCTTCGCGATTGGCTTTACCCATTAAGGTGAAGTATTGGCAAAGAACTTTCAGGTTTGTTGGGTTTAAAGCGGGTAGTGATTAGCCATAGACTGAGTGAATGGATAAACGATTTTTTAATCTATTTAATTTGACTGAAGATCAGGCGATCGCCCTGTTGGATACGCCCCAAGACCAAATCAGTGAAGATGATTCGCGCTACATTGCCGCATCCCATTTAATAAACTTCAACACAGAGCAATCAATCAATGCCCTGATCCGAGCCGTGCAGCAGACCGATGCAGCAATGGAGAACCGAATCGTCCGGCGTAAATCGGTGGAAACCTTGGGGCGGCTGCAAGCGGCACAAGCTCTGCCTGTGATTCATGGCTGCCTCGGCGATGCGGATTGCTATACGGTGGAAAATGCGGTGTGGGCGATCGGGGAAATTGGCACTCAAGACCCCGCCATTCTAGAAGACATTGCCCAATTGCTCGATAAACCCGGACAAACCTACCGGGTCATCATCCATACCTTAGCTAAGCTAGATTATCAGCCCGCGCTAGACCGAATTCGTCGCTTTACCGATAGCGCCGATCTGCCGACATCAAGTGCAGCGATTACCACAGTGTGTCGATTCACCCACGATGATTCTCAAATGGATCGGGTGGTGGCGATGCTGCAACACACAAACGTACTGGCACGGCGCTTATCGATTCAAGATTTAATCGATGCTCGGTACTATGATGCCATTCCAGATATTGCCCACTGTCCCGTGTCATTGGTGTTTCGGTTGCGCGGCATTCGGCTGTTGGCAGAGGTGGGCATTGCGTCAAACGCGATCGCCTTTGCCACGATTCACCCCTATTTAGAGCAGACCTTACGCGACCATCCCAAGGATTTGAGTTTGGTGCATAGTTATGATCAGCCGCCAGATCTTCCCTTTTTGATTCAAGAACTATACGAAACCGACTTTGGGCGCTGCTATCTTGCCACCCAAACGATCTTGGATCATTACGCTGACTCTGCTCCCGCCGCACTATTTGCCAGCTATGCCGCAGAAGCCACCAATGACTACGGCGCTCACTTCCATGTGATGAAGCTATTTGGCTGGCTAAAACATGCACCTGCTTACGATTTACTTGTAGAAGCCTTGCACAACAAACAGCCTCAGTTTCAGAAATCACGAGCCGCCGCCGCGATCGCCCTAGCAGAAATTGCCGATCCACGCGCCATCCCAGAACTCAAAACCTGTTTAGATACTAAAATTTGGGATCTAAAATACGCTGCATTATTAGCACTAGAACAATTTGGTGACACCAGCGGCTATGAAAAAGTCACCCATGAAGACGATTGGTTGATCCAAGAAAAAGCCAACTCCAAACTCAAAAGTTAACGCTTAAAACTTCAAATCAAAGCGAGTTAGCCAATCAGTTTGACTCATCTTTTTGTACGGTTCATTTTAATTATTATCTATGTCCACCGAAGAACTTTTTCAACAACTAAAACACCCCAATCCGCACCTGCGCGATCAGGCAATGTGGGAACTGGCAGAGAACCCGGATGAAACCACCATTCCTCGGTTGATGAGCATTTTGGATGAAGCAGACACCACCTATCGACGGGCAGCGGTGAAAACTTTAGGCGCGATTGGTCACGATACGGTGCCCCCCTTAGTTGATGCCTTGCTTCACAGTGAGAATGTGACGGTGCGCGGTAGTGCTGCCAAAGCCTTGGCGCAAGTCGTGATCAATCATCCCGATGTGCCCTTGTCTACCGCAGGAGTGCAGGGATTAAAAACGGCGCTGAATGACCCGAACCCCGTGGTGAATATTGCCGTAGTGATGGCGCTAGGTGAAATTGGCACCCCTGTTCTAGATATTTTGATTGAAGCCTTACAAACGACCGACAATCCCGCACTCGCTATCTCGCTGGTCAGCACTTTAGGCGCGATCGGGGATGAACGCGGTGTAGAGGTTCTCACTGCCCTGATTCAAGATGACGCGATCGATTCCTATGTGCGGGAGTCTGCCACCAGTGCCCTGTCTCGTCTGGAGATGACAACCAAGTTTCAACGACGAGAGCAATAAATAGAAAAATTCAGTCTAATCGCAGCTAGACAGATGGTTGATCTCCCAATCCTATCAACGTGCAAATTTGCCGAAAGTTATAACAGGGTACATTGGTTAACTAGGCTTGACCAAAGGCTCCTTCACTTTCCCCTCCTCGGAGTTGTTTTGCTATGCTCCAAAGACTATATGTACACAACTTCAGATGCCTAGAGAACTTTGAACTGTCTTTAAAGTCCCTGTCATCCGCTCTTTTAATTGGAAAAAATGGTGCAGGTAAATCAACGATTACCAATGCATTAGAAGTATTTCAGAGTATTGGTCGAGGCATCAACCGAGTTGGACAATTGGTGCAGTCCAAGGATTTTGCTCGTGGCAGATATGATGTCCCAATTCGATTTGAAATAGAAGTATTACTGAACGAGAAATTGTACAAGTACGTTCTTGCACTGGAACTGCCAGAAAACTTCAAAGAGCTTCGAGTATTTGAAGAGCAACTACTAATTGCAGGAAATCCAATTTACTCTCGGAAGGAAGCTCAAGTTACTCTTCATGCCAGCCCACGAAATCCTAAAGCCCAGTTTTTGGTAGATTGGCACCTTGTTGCTCTTCCAGTAATTCAAGAGCAATCAGAGACTGATCCGCTGCGTATTTTCAGGACTTGGCTTGCCCACATGATTATTTTAGCTCCAATCCCAAGCTTGATGAATGGAGACTCTAACGGAGAAACTTTACAGCCGAAGCGGGATGGTTCAAACTTTGGGGAATGGTTTTCTGGATTACTTAGTCGATACCCTGCTGCATACACACTGTCCGACAGCTATCTCCGAGAAGTTATGCCTGACATCCAGGATTTTCTGAATGAGCAGATTGGCAAAAATTCTAAAAGTATGGTTGTTCGATTTGAGGCAAATAATTCACATCTGGGGGTTGAGTTTAGAGACTTATCTGATGGTGAGAAATGCTTTTTCCTTTGCGCTGTTGTCTTAGCTGCCAACAAGTATTATGGTCCACTTTTTTGTTTTTGGGATGAACCTGATAACTATCTTGCAATATCAGAAGTTGGACATTTTGTCGCATCGCTACGACGCTCATTTCAGGGTAAAGGACAAATTTTAGTAACCTCTCATAATCCTGAAGCAATCCGAAAGTTTTCAGATGAAAACACGATAGTTCTCCAGCGGAGAAGCCATTTAGAGCCAACTTTAGTCAGGCTGCTTAGTGAGCTATCTATTAGAGGCGATCTTGTAGATGCCTTGATTCGCGGCGATATAGAGCCATGAGCATCAATAAATATCAATCACACATTCTTGTGTTGCCTGAAGACGATGCGAATCGCCAGATTGCAAACGGATTTATTCTTCATCCAAACCTTAATGGACGTGCGATTCAAGTCCTACCCTCTGCTGGTGGTTGGGGCAAAGTACTGAATGACCTCAAAGACGTTCACGCTCCCGAAATGCAAAAATATCTATACAGAATGATGGTTTTGCTGATCGATTTCGACAATCAGCAAGAGGAGCGATTGAGTTATGTAAAAAATCAGATTCCGCAGGATTTAACTGATAGGGTTTTCGTGCTTGGAGTAGTCTCTGAGCCAGAGAATCTGAGAAAAATTATTCAAAGAACTTTTGAAAATATTGGGGAAGCCCTTTCACAAGATTGCTCTGACGACATGAATGAATTATGGGGACATGATCTCCTTAAACACAACCAGCCTGAGGTAGAGCGGATGATTCTATCTGTAAAACCATTTCTGTTTGAAAAAAACCGTCATAGATTTTAGACAAGTTCAAGTTGATCTAGAATGGCATAGACTTTTGGCTACTACTGATCCAATACATTATGTTCAAGGGCGATCGCTCTACTATTGATAGCAAGCAATTGTTTCTACTTAACCAACTTCAGAGATAGCATTGTTTTCTGAGCTAAACCCTAGTATTAGCAGAGCTTTACGGATTTTTGCTTTAGAAGGGCGAACTTTGGGAACCGCTAATTCTAGTTCTCTGGCGGTTTCAAACAATTCTCGCATCAAAATATCGAGCGAAACATCATCGGCATCTTCTGGAAGCGGTTCCATCCGTCCTTCGTAGGCTAAGGTATAAAGCTCCAGGTGATGCTTTCCCATGACTCTGGCTAACTTTCTCAAGGTTTCAGGAGTGGGGCAAGTTCCTTTAAAGCACGCTCCTCTCAACCGGGGTTGCGGCACTCCAGACAACTCCGCCAAACGGTTCATACTGATACTCTGCCTTTCCAGGTATTGCAGAATGAACTGCCCTAAAGGGGAGCAATCTTCAGCTTTAATTTGTAACCTCGCTGGCATTGGTCAGTACCAAAAGAATTCCAACATTTACAAGATAACCGCCGGAAGGCGATCGCACATAGTGTCCATGTGGGTGTCAATGTTGTAGGTTTGGCTTTGCAACCGTGACCTATTCTACACTCTACGCTTTGCAATTCCCATGGGTTGCAATCTAGCAATAGCTCAACGAGCTTGCTGCCCGATAGGATAAGAAGGAGTAATTTCTTATCCTAGTTTAGGAATAGTGATAGTTTTGGTGGCGAGGAGATAGCCTAGGTGAAGATTGATGGTCATGGACAGGCAAAAATTCTCACCCCTGAAGAAATCACTCGACTGTTTCAAGCTGGGTTACACAGCGATCGCGATCGGGCGCTCTTTGGGTTATGCCTTTATACGGGCTGCCGAATTAATGAAGCCTGTACTCGATTGGTCAGGGATGTATACCAAGAATCAGGGCTAGTCAGCGCTGAAATTTTGATCCGCAAGAAAGATACGAAGGGGCGACGGGCAACGCGATCGATTCAAACTCATCCTCGGCTGCGGCAGTGGTTAGAAGCTTATCAGCCGCAGGTAAAAACGGACTATTTGTTTCCAGGGCGATGGCAGCGCGGATATATTCGACCGACCTCGGCACACAAGCTTTTACAGCAGGCATTTCAACGGGTAGAGATTATCGGCGCATCAACTCACAGTTTCCGGCGAACGGCGCTGACGCAGATGAGTGCAGCCGGAATTCCGTTACGGGTGATTCAAGAAATCAGCGGACACAATTCACTCGCAGCCTTGCAGAAATATCTAGAGGTAAGTGAGGCGCAAAAAGGGCAGGCGATCGCGGCGCTCACTTTTTGAACATCAGGACTGCTCATGAGGGCTTCCCTTCTAGCATCGTTAGCAGCCGACGGAGTTTTCCGGCTCGTTTGCGATCTCCATAACGACGTTTGGCTTCTGCTAGAATTTTCTTCATTGTGGCTGGGTTGGCAGAAGCATAAACCCAGGCAGCTTCGAGAAACACTTCGATCGTCACCCGGTTATCTTTGCAGTAGCGGGTTAAGGCGTGGTCGAGTTCTTGCTCTAACACGATCGCAGAATGGCGGTTGGTTGGCGGAACCTTGGCGAGTTCTGCTTTTAACTCTTCCAAAGCGTCGCTGCCGCTCTCAGTCGGCGATCGCTTGACTTCTGGTGAAGGGGCTTCTGGTGAATACTCAACAATTTTGTATACAGAGGGTGACTCGGATTGCTGCACTCTGGTAATGAGTGTGTCGTCTCTAACGGGTACAGTCGGGCGCTGTCGGTTCTGGCGGATTCGGTCTAGAACACTATCAGACATGGCAATGAGAAAGAATGAGGAACAGGAACAGCTAAATTTGAAGCAATTGACTGACTAAAAGCAAGAAATTCAAAAGGCTAATTTCACTTTTTTAGCTTTATCTCTTTACTATATTCGTAAAATCATGGGTCAAAGAAGGTTTTTCAAGGGATTAGTCAAAAAGCCAAAAAATAGAAACTAGCTTTTTGTTTTTTTCTTCTTTGCTTTTGCTAGCTTGCTAATTTTATCGATTAGCACTGCAAACGGATATTCCAATTCGGGATACCCCAGATCGCTCAAAGTGGAACGACGATTAATCGCCTGCTTATATCGCTCCGATTCTCGAATTGAAGGCAGAATTAATGCCTCCCCGACCTCATCGCGCATTCCATCAACAGCAGCGCGGCTCTCATGGGTTTGGGTGTTGCCAATCCAGCGATCGCGAAAAGGCAGCACTCCCATTACTTGGGCATCGGTTGCACCAATATCCTGGAGCGTTCGCAGCAGATCTAAGGTTCTGACTAGAGAGCCATAGCCTTTTACCGACGCTTCCGCAGGAATAATCAGGCTATCCGCCGCCCCTAGAACCGTTAAGCAAATTTGCGATCGCTGAGGCGGCGCGTCAATAATACAGACTTTGAATGTATTGGCGATTGGTTCCAGCCGACGTTTTAGCAGCGTCGCACCCACCCCGCTATTCGAGAGGTAGTCTTGAATCGTATCCAGTTGGTCATCGGCGGGAATCAGAAATAGATTCTCGTTGCCCTCGCTCGGATAAATACTATTTTCGGCAGAAACGGATTTTTTCAGAAATTCCAGCAGGGTGGGTTGGTTGGTCTGAAGTTCTAGATCAAGATAAGTCGTCAAGTTATGCTGTGGGTCAGCATCAATCAACAGCGTGGGATAGCCTTGACGCGAGAGCAGCCGACCCAGCATTAGAGATGCAGTGGTTTTACCTTGTCCGCCGCTGAGAGACGCGATCGCAATAGTTAACATAGCTGGTTTTTCAAATTCATTAGATTTTGTTAAAAAGCTAATTTTGACTTTTTATCTTTTTATTTTTTGTTAAATTTTAACTCTTGTAAAACATTGAGTTTCCCACGTATCACTATATCCTGTGAATTGTCCTGAACATGAGAGCCATGCGGCGCGAAGCAATACCAGTGATTGAGGAATCGCTAATAACCCGGTAGAATAACGGCTACAGTGCTAGAAATGCCTATTTGAGGATGGAAATATGCCACGAAAAATTGGAGCCATGAAGCAAAAAAAGCGGGGTGCGGGTCAGGCTCCTTTGAAGGAGGTGCAGGAACACAATCGGCGATCGCGTGAGATGGAGATGGAGGCAGTGATCCAAGACATCTTTGAGCAACACCACCAGAAACACCCGGAAGAAGTCGATCTAGCATGGAGTATCGGAGTATACGATCCCTTCGCTGGGATGAAGAATATTCGTGCCCGACTGCTGACTGACCTAGAACAAGATTGGCTCTTTACTGCTAAAGCCGTCGAGTGGTTGGTATGTGATGAGAAGGAAGATGCTATCTACTTCACGGCTCCCCCTCCAGACTTTGCACTGAAGCAGGCGGATTGGTATCTGCGACCCGATTTGACCACATTCCTAGATGAACCGATCCGGTTGAGCGACGCTGTAGAGCAGTACCCCATCACGTTGGAAATAATTCAAGGGGCGATCGGTCAGCGAATTCACCGAATGGGTTGGACAATGGATCAACTTGATCAGTTTCTCCAAAAGTTGGGACTTGAAGAGTCTAAAGCCGAGTTTGATCAAAATATCTGGGAAATGATCCTGTTTGAGTTGCAGATGAGAGAGGAGCGCTAATTGAGAGTTTTTTTAAAAACTGTCCCATTTTCCCAGATTTGCGCTTAGATCAATTAAGCTACTCACTACAGCAAATTTGCTGCGTGTCGGTGAGCGCCAGAGCGCCAAACATTTTTTAACGGTTGAAAAGGAGGTCATGCCGTGACATAAAAAACCCTTTAAAAGTCAAAACCCCCACTGCGAGAACAGAAGGGGCTAAAAGACTTTTATTGAATACGGATAGGAATGGAAGACTCTAACTAGCTAGCTAGCAAGAAAGTCACGTTAGGTCATCCAGCTTTGCTGTGCTTTCGCATTGCAAAGTTCATAGGCTACGCCAATTCTAGTAGCAATTTGTCAAATGATGCAACCTCATTTGATGAATTTTTCTAATTTTGCCTAGCTTCCTATCCGCCACTCACCCACAGGCATAGGTAGTTAATTATGTATTCAACATTTTGTGACCATCGGGAGGACAGACCATGAATCTAGCTCCCTCCCCTTCAGTCAAAGGCTTTGGAGATAAACTCCACCCAAAAAGCTCCCGTCGGAAGTCTAAATTTCAGTTCATCCAAGAATGGAATGATACCTTTCTATCGTTATTCCCCCATCGCTATGACTACCTCTGGGCAGACCACCCCAATCCGGGAGAAAAACCCAACTGGCAAACCGAGAGCCGTCATCCCCTCTCCGATCGCTTGATTCAGCAGGGAGCGCTCCTCTACGGCGTGCGGTTTGGTTCCACGACCGAATACATAGTCTTAGACCTCGATCGCGGCAGTTCCTATAACCCGATTCGCGATCCCTTTGCCTGGAGACGGATTACAGAAGCCCTCGAACCGTTGGGTTTGGTGCAGTTTGTCCTTTGCACCTCCAGCGACAGCAAAGGACTCCACATTTATTTTCCCTTTGATACCGCCCAAAAAACCTGGGCGATCGCGTTGGCAGTGTCTACGCTGATAGAGAATGCTGGGTTCAAACTGGCACCGGGACAGCTAGAAGTGTTTCCCAACCGCAAGCCCTACGCCCCAAGTGGAGAAATGACCCTCTACAACGGGCATCGGCTGCCCATGCAAGCTGGGTCTTACTTACTTGATCAAGACTTAAGGCTAATATGGGGATCTCAGCAAACCTTTGTGGAATACTGGCAGTTTGCTCAACGCCGCAATCAGGTTGATACCAAAACAATTGATCGAACCATCAAAGCAGCTAGGCGCAAACAGTACCGCATCAGTGGAAAAGCGAACAAGTTCTTAAATGACTTGAATGCGGAAATTGAACAGGGCTGGACAGGCTTGGGGCAAACCAATCGATTGCTCGGTCGGATTGCCATGCGGTCTTATATTTTTGGTCATGTCTGCGGCTCAGAGATTCCGCTAGTAGGAGCAGAGCTAACAGACGACATTGTAAAAGTAGCGCGATCGCTTCCCGGCTATGAGGAGTGGTGTCAACATCAGCATGAAATTGAAAAACGAGCGATGGAGTGGACACACTCCGTAGAGAATAGTCGATATTTTCACTATGGTTTAGGTAAACGCCACCGCGATCGACAACAACGGTCAGAGAGCGAAAACTCAAACGGGTGGAATCAGAAACAAGAGCAAGACGCTAGAGAACGAATTCGACAAGCGGTGGCGACGTTATCAGCAGCCGAATCTCTCCCCGACGGAGCTACTAAGCGCTTTAAGGTCTTAGTCAAATATAAGATTGGTGGTCAAACCCTCTATAATCACCGTGATTTGTGGCATCCAGACGATTTACAGGCAGCGTTGAATCGCGAACTTCATATGGGTAGTGGGCTAGAGTGCTGCGAGGGCGCACTCAACCCACAAAACCCCACAAGCTTTTTGGATAAGAATGGGTGTAATACCTTACCTGACGGGGCTTGTAGGGTTACTGAAAATGAAGAAAAGCGGGAAGATGGGGGTAATAAATTGCCGGGTGAGGAGACGGACAGACCCGCACCCCGAAATATGACAACGAAAGAGGGAATTGCTCACATAAGAGAGGTAGTGAAGGGGATAGAAGCCTGGAGTCAGGCAGAGAAATTAAGGAAAAAGCACCGATATAGTAGGTAGTTTGTTCTACCGTTAAAATTTTGGGTTGATTTCCAACGGTGTAAGTATGTTGGAATAGTTCTTCATGCCGTTTTTCCATGCCTATTCCTGCCGCAAACGCCCTGTTTCACAGCAAAACCTTAAACAATGCCCTGCGGAGCTTCTCCTTCCCCACAGACTTAGAGGTACGGCGATCGCAGTTGGAGCAGTGGATTGACTCTTTGCAAAGCGGCACCCTAGACGAAATCAAAGAGGTGTCGCTGCATGGGCAATTTCTCAATGATATTTTTCAGCAAGTCTTGGGCTATAGATCGGTGATTGCGGGCGCTGGTAAAACTTGGGAAATTCATGCCGAACAGTCTATATCCGACGGTGGCGGGTCTGCGGATGGCGCTTTGGGGCTATTTACGGCAACTGAAGGGAAGCAAGGAAAAGCCAAACTGCAAGGGCATCTCGTTGCCCCGATCGAACTCAAAGGGGCAAAGAATGATCTGGATCGCCCGACAGCGGGACGCAAAGAATCGGCGGTAGAACAGGGATGGCGCTATGCCAACTACACCCCAAATTGTAAGTGGGTGATTGTTTCCAACTATCGGGAAGTACGGCTCTATCAAACCAGCAAAACACCTGCTTACTACGAGCAATTTTTGCTCCCCGACCTGGCAGACCTAGAACAGTTCAAGCGCTTCTATTTTCTCCTGTGCCGCCAAAACTTTCTACCAGCCGCAGACAGCCCACAACCCTTGTCTCGGATTGATCGGCTGTTGCAAGAGTCGAATGAAGCCCAAGAAGAAATTACCAAACAGCTTTATCAAGAGTACAAACAAGTTCGGCTGCTGATCGTCCGCGACTTCCAAACAAAAGCCCCTGACACGATTCGCGATCGCGACGCAACGCTGATCGAAAAAGCGCAAAAAGTCTTAGACCGCATCTTGTTTATTGCATTTTGTGAAGATCGGGGTCTGCTGCCAGCCAAGACGATCGCCACCGCCCACGACCACACCGATCCCTACAACCCGCGCGCCATCTGGGACAACTACAAAACAGTATTTCGGTGGGTGGATCAGGGCAACGAGAACCCGCCCATCTCTGGCTATAACGGTGGACTGTTTAAGCTCGATCCAGTGCTAGACGAACAGCTTCAGCTTACCGATGAGCTATGTTCTCAGCTAAAGCAGTTAACCCGGTTTGACTTTGACACGGAAGTGTCGGTCGATATTTTGGGACACATTTTTGAACAATCCGTCAGCGACCTGGAAGAGCTACGGGCGCTGGCAACCGGACAGGACTATGACCCCAAGAAAGGAAAACGCAAAACCCAAGGGGTGTTCTATACCCCAGCCTTCATCACTCAATACATTGTGGAAGTGGCGGTGGGTGGTTACTTGCGCCGACGCGAAGAAGAACTGCTCTATGATTGCGGCTTAGAATACATTCCCCTCCGAGCAACCCGCGAATTGAAACAGGGATTACGCAGTTGGATTGAGAACAAAGCGAGGAGCGGCTAAATAGGAACGAATCGCATCCCGCACGATCGCCA
>NZ_JBFPDP010000036.1:0-55679 GCF_040830845.1 Sivoneniella epilithica UHCC 1019 | reverse complement strand
TGGAATACTGAAGTCGAATCGTCCATTTGACCCCAACTTCCTCACCACTACCCCTTGACTTTCAAGACAGCATCTACATCCCCTAACCCCTTCTCCCAAAAAGGTAGAAGGGGAGATAGATTGAAGTCCCTCTCCTGCTCTGGGAGAGGGATTTAGGATGAGGGTCACAATTAATGGCGTGGCAAAGGTTTTCAGCATTTTCACAAAGACTATCCGAAGTATTGTTATGACATCTTAGGCTGAGCAATGCTAATCAATTATTGATTCAGGATGCTATATTTCAGCGATGATGTGAACAGCGATGATATGAACAACCCATATGGATAAATCAGCGATTATCCTTTGCATACTCATAAAGTCGATCAAGTTACCTTAATGAGGTATTTAGGAATTGGACGAAAATTTTCAGACTTACCTAAATCGGGCGATGCGTATGACTCTGCTAGACGCATATCGTACTCAGTTGCAGAATATCCAGGAATCCCCTAAGTTTGAACCGCATCCTGATCAAGGGTTTGTGCCGACCAACTTTCCTGGTTACAGCATCATTACGCCCTCAAAAGGAAATGAATCTCCAGAGAACCAAGCGCTGTATGACTTATTAGAAAAGTCTCAAACTGATTTGGTTAACGAATTTGGGGAAACCGTTTTTGCGCCTGTTCCGCCTGAGAGCTTTCATCTGACCCTAGCAGATTTACTCTGGGATAGTGCTTATCGTCATGCGAAGGAAGATCCAGCATTTGAACCTCAATTGCAAGCTCAAATTGCTCAGATTTTTCAAGCGTGTCAGCCCATTAGTGAAGGCAAGCCTATTCCGTTTCAAGTGTTGGGCTTGATGCTAATGCCCCGCTCAATCGGTGTTTGTCTGGCTCCGGTCGATGAAATCTCCTATGAGCGTATTTTGAAATTTCGCAGGGCAATTTACCAAAATCATCCTTTGATGGGTTTAGGAATTGAGCAGCAGTATTATTTCACGCCCCATATTACTCTGGGATATTTTGGGTCTGTGCCCTCGCCAGAAAAGCGTATGCAACTTGGCGATCGCTTGGTTAACTTAAACCAGCCGTGGGTCGTAGAAACGCCTCAAGTATTTAAAGTGCATCAAGCAGAGCTTTATAAGTTTGATGATATGAGTCACTACTATCGAGAAGAGGATTGGGCAACTTTTAAGTTTTAAGTCTCAGATTTTGATCTAGGAATGAGTGATGGTTGGCTATGGAACGGCGATCGCCCACAGTATCCCTCCAGTCATAAGCAGCAGCAAGACACCAAATAGTCCTGCTAATGGCTTGCCGTTTCCTGTCACCCAGCCCAAGTTACGGTTTGGATACTCCAAAATTTGGGCGGTATCCAAACTGGCAATTCCCCAAACCCAGCCAGCATGAAGCCCGATCGCCAGTCCTAAACTGCCGTCATCTAGCCAACGTGCTAGCACTAAAACCAGACCTAGTAGCCACAATCCTGCTAGTTGCGGCAACGCCTCTTTGCCGTCCCACACTAGATGCAATAGGGCGAAAATGGCGCTAGAAATTATCGCGGAGATCGCTAAAGGATAGTCACTCTGAAGTTGATTTTGCAAAAAACCGCGAAAAACGAGTTCTTCTGTGGTGCTAATCCACAAAGCAATGCCCAACGTTGGCAACAATGCGGCTAATAAAGCAGGAGTGTGATTAGAATTCCATGCTAGCCATCCTAGGGTTTTGAGGACTCCATAGAGACTGAATAACCCTAAAATTGCGATGCCAAATCCACCTAAAACGGAGCTTAGAAGGTGAACATTCCAAACAAATCCATAGATAGAAAAAGGCTGTTGCTGGAAATGGGCAAATCCCCATAAAATGAGGGGCGCGATCGCATACAGTGAGGCAACTAACGGCAGTTTTTGCTGCATCGTAGGCGGTTGGGGCGGGTGCCACTTTAAAGCGATTGCTAAGGGAATCGCGATCGGCAGCCAAAGCATCACCCACAACCCAAAAAAAGCAGCAATCGCTAGTCGAGAGTTGAAAAAAAACTGTTCAATGCTCACAAGGAAATATCATAAACTCACTGTTCAGATGGCATCAGTCGGCTCATAGAAATTACTTGAAACGTTGAGTGGGACTGTAGAGAAAAACCCAATAATGTCTGAATAGAAAATCCAGACATTACCAGCAATATTAATCTTCTTCATCGGCACTAGTGCCGCTACTTTCATTAGAATCTAGCTGGACAAGCCGAATATGCTTGTACCCAAGTTTAATCTCAAACTCATCACCCGTTTTTAATCCCATGGATTGAGTGTAGGCTGCCCCAATCACAATTTGACCATTTTTATGCACACTAACGCGATAGGTTGGCTCTCGCCCGCGCCCATCTTTTGTGCCTTCTGGATCAAGCGATAGTCCTTGTGCAGCAATCAACGCATGATAAAAATCTGTTAACTTAACCCGCGTTTGGTCGTTTTTGGTAACCGTATAATATCCACATCGCTTTGCGGTTTCTCGGCGCGGCAGATGGGAGAGTTCTTTTACCTTTTGAAGTAAGGCTTTTCCGGTAAGTGGAGCGGTCTGTGTATCTGCCATTTGTTCCCAAATATCCTAAAAGCTTTAGGGCGAGGATAGACAAATAAGTCTATATTTAACACTATCAAAAATATATCCTTAGCCCTCTCTATCTGGACAAGAATTGCATAATATTTTCATTACTAATATTCTTTAAATATTGTCATATCTTATCAAGAATCGCACGAATTAAAACTAGCTAGGAGGAGAATCAACCAAACGGAACAATACTTTCCTCCTCATTTGAGATCCATTTGAGAAATTTCTGAGATGCCAAAAAGCTTGGTAAGCTGTATCAAATATTAAATTAATGCAGATTAAAGGCATTTCTCATAAATTTTTGATTGCTAGCCTCCGAAAAGCTATTCTATTGGAAAATCCATAAGCGATATCTCTAAAAATTTAGATTTGACAAATGCGATCGCACCTGAAAAATCACGCTTCTACTATTGATACAAGCAGTTACTTTACCCAAAACTGTTGAACTTTTCTTTTTTGCCATCTTGAACCCAGTCAGAAATTCGGCTTAAGCTTTATAAAAGAAGATCCATTTATCGTTACGCTAGAAGGTATTGAGAGTTTTTCTAATCCATCAAAAATTTCTTTTTAACTGAAAATGCACGTCATCTTTAAAGTAATTCGGCAACAACCGGGTGCTGTTCCTAGAATTCAGGAATATCACTTAGAAGCCGAGCCAAGCAACACAATCTTGGAATGCATTAACCGGATTAAATGGGAGCAAGACGGCACGCTAGCTTTTCGGAAAAACTGCCGAAACACAATTTGTGGTAGCTGTACTATGCGGATTAATGGGCGATCGGCGCTTGCCTGTAAGGAAAATGTGGGCAGTGAGTTAGCACGGTTAGAGCAAGCAGTTCCTTTTGGAGAACAGACCGACGACAACGCGGCGGCTTCCATTCCGACGATCGCCTTGGCACCGCTAGGAAATATGCCAGTGATTAAAGATTTAGTGGTAGATATGAAAGGGTTTTGGGATAATCTGAAGGCGGTTGATCCCTATGTCAGCACGGCGGCGCGGCAGGTGCCCGAACGAGAGTTTTTGCAAACCCCAGAGGAGCGATCGCGGCTCAACCAGACCGGCAACTGTATTATGTGTGGAGCTTGCTACTCGGAATGCAATGCCCGCGAGGTCAACCCTGGTTTTGTGGGTCCCCATGCTTTGGCAAAAGCCTATCGGATGGTTGCAGATTCCCGTGATCAAACGACAGAAACACGGCTGGAAAAATATAATCACAGCACGGATGGCGTTTGGGGCTGTACCCGCTGTTATCATTGCAATGCGGTTTGTCCGATGGAAGTTGCGCCGATGGAGCAAATTAGCAAAATCAAATCAGAAATTTTGGAGCGGACTGACGCACAATTCAATGCCCAATCCAGCCGATCAATTCGCCATCGCAAAGTGTTGATTGATCTGGTGAAAAAAGGAGGCTGGATTAATGAACAGGAGTTTGGCTTGAAAGTCGTGGGAAATTCTTTTCGAGATTTGCAGGGCTTGATGAGCTTAGCGCCTTTGGGATTGCGAATGATCGTAAAGCGCAAATTTCCTTTGGGATTTGAACCCTCGGCAGGTGCAGAAAACGTGCGATCGCTGATTGAGTCAGTCAAAAGCCTAGATAAATCTCAGCAGGTGACCCTAACATCTGAAACCCCTGAACCGACCGGAGGCTAACATGAATGAATCTGTAAAAAGTGAAGTTGAGAAGAATAAAGCTGACAAAAAACCTGAACCTTTCAATCAGCCAGAGCCTGCGTTTGGTTGGACAGCGTATGCCGAGCAAATCAATGGACGATTTGCCATGCTGGGGTTTGTGGTGCTGCTGCTGATAGAAGTTTTTACTCAACAGAATCTCTTAACCTGGCTGGGATTACGGTGAGGTAGGCTGAGCGATCGCTTGCCCAAAGCGATTGAGAATTACAATATCCCACTGTCCATTGACGCTCGATTGAAAGGCGATCGCGTTGCCATCAGCGCTGATGCTGGGGTTACGAACTTCTGCTTTCAGGCTTTCAGTCAAGTTTCGGGCTTGGCGAGTGTCGCGATCGTAGAGATAAATATCGGTGACCCCACCCCTTGTACCTACATAAGCAATGTAGCGACCATTTTCAGAAATCACTGGATTGGATTCAATCATATCCAGGGTATTCAGTCCGGGAACTTCCACCAGGTTTCGCCCAATCATGTCATATAAATAAATATCTTGACTCCCTCGGCGATCGGAGGCAAACACAATGTATCGTCCCGCGATCGCGGGCTGAATCTCCGCAAACGGACTGTTTAAACTGCGCCCACCTGGATCAAATGGAAAATTGAGCGATCGAGTCGTTGCACAACCACTTAGCGATAGTGCCAAAATTCCGATTGACCAGACGAAAGGTTTCACTATGAAAGGCAAGGGGCAAGGGGTAAGAGGCAATAAGCGAAGAGGAAACAGGTTATCGGCGATAGTCGGAAATATCAAGTTCAATACCAGCACCGCGATCGAGGACTTCAATATCCCACTGTCCACGATTGCCTGTTTCAAATGCGATATAGCGACCATCGGGGCTAATTTTTGGATTGCGAAACCATCCCCGATATCCAAGGGTCAAAATTTGAACTTGTTGGGTGGCTCGATCGTACAACTCAATTTCGGGTCTAGCACTATCGCTGGCAATGTAAGTAATGTAGCGCCCGGTCGTGCTGAGGCTGGGAGATTCTGCGATCGCGTCTCGTCGGTTGAGGCGAGGCAGGTTCAAATACTGCTTGTTGCGTAAGTCATAGAGCAAAATAGACCGAGTGCCCTCTCGATTGGAAACCAATGCCACAAAACGCCCGTCTCCGCTTAGGGCTGGCTGTTCATCATTAAATTGACTATTCAGTTCACCAGGGCTAATTGCTGTTGTTTCGACAGAGCAACCAGTCACCATACCCAAACAGCTATAGACGAAGAGTATCAACCATCGATGCTGTGCCCTCTTTAATAAGTATTCATAGGCGATCGCCATAGTGATCAACGAACCATTGCAAACTCAAACAGCACGATCTCAAATAGCACGGTTAGACTTTAACTAGATTTCCGGCGTTGCTGAATCTAGATATAAAATTTGTAGGGGCAATCCCTTGTGGTTGCCCCTATCCCAGCAAAGATAGGCACAAGGCGCTACCCCTACAAATGAAAATCATGTCTGCATTCAGCAATGCCAGATTTTTTGGTCTACTCATCGTTCCAATTATCTGCTTCGTCATCATTTTCAATTGGGCGATAGTCTACATATTCCGCCGAAGGGGAAACGGTTTCTTCGTTGCGAGGGCGACGGGGTGAGTCTTGTTCAGGAGGACGGGATCGCCTAGGCTTGGCTACGTCCCCAGAGGAATTGCTAGGACGGGAAGCCCCATTGCTGCGAGTGCGCCGTCTAGAATCGGGGATGGGTTCGTCGCCATAAGTATCGCCATAAAACGAGTCCGACGTATCAATAGGTTCACCAGGGGGGCGCGAAGGACGACGACGGGAGCGATCGCTCGTGGTAGTGCTAGCGCGATCGTCTGCACTAGGACGACTATTAGGACGACGACGAGCGCCTTCGTCATACTCATCACGGTTAGGGCGGGTGTCCCTTGTTCCTCGGATTCGTCGAGTTGTCGGGCGATCGTCTAGAGTTTCTAAATCATCTAATTCTGCTCGATACGTTCGACTAACTGACCGCTCTTCATCCACAATCGGGGCAGTTCGGCGGGCTTGTTCTGTTGCCACACCGCGCAGCCGTATACTTTCTACTGCAAAAAATACGGCAGACCCAGTTAGCAAAAACTGCCCAAATTGCAGAATGGGGTCTTGTCGCCACCCTTGAAAAAAGAGGATACCGCCACAAAGCAAAGCAACCGCCGCGAAAAAGATATCGTGGTCACGCGCCAGTTTGGGACGCATGGAGCGCAGAAAGTACAGAGCTAAGCCTGATGCAGCCAGCGTTACCCCTAAAACACTGCTCCAATTCAGCCCTACGTTTACCATCGAAAACCTCTCATAAGTACGTCCTATGTTAGCGAGCTATGCCCAAAATCTTCAATAAACTAGGGCGATCGCCATACTCTCAGTTTAATAGTTCAATTTAGCACTTTAGTTTAACGGTGTTTTACGGCGATGTAGCGCGATCGATCTTAAAAGAGCTAACAAAATCAGGAAAAGTAAGCCTCGAATGATTGCCAAATGCCCTGAGATAGACAGTTTTCTGGTAATCAGTCAAGGCTTAACAAGGTTAAAATGAGCGATCGCATCTGAAATAGGCGTTTAGAAGCGCTGAACCTTATCTTTTTGGCTGATAAACAGCAGCGCCACAGTCGCAGGAATAAGAATAACCACTGCGCCAGCGAGTAAACTTAACAGAAAATTGGTTAGTGAAGAAGTCATGTGATCCCTCGATTGATTATTAACAACGCTTTATTGCTTATTTTAATGGTCTGTTACACGCTTGAGAAGCGGTTTAGCAAATTGTTTATTGCTAGCGCGATCGCAACGCCATTTTTAAAACCTATAGCTATCAGAATACTAGCGAATCCCGTTAAGATCACAAGAGGTTATTCCTATTCCCATCCATAAGTAATTGATCCATGACGGCTGCTGCTTTGACTGCTCTGATTTTGAGTCCTATTCTGGCACTCATGATATTCTTGTTCATTTTTCGGATCGTGTTGACTTGGTATCCTCAAGTAAACTTAAGCCGATTTCCACTGAATGTCGTTAACGCGCTAACAGAACCACTGCTGGCACCCTCTCGCAAAATTGTCTCTCCCATTGGAGGCGTAGATATTACGCCCATTGTTTGGGTCGGGATTTTTAGTTTGATTCGAGAAATCTTATTAGGACAGCAAGGATTGTTAACGATGATGAATCACATCGGCTAGTCAGCGTTTACTCATCACCTGCTCGACAAAATTGGTATAGACATCTCCTTGTTGAAATTCAGGGGTTTCGAGGATGCGTTGATGAAAGTTAATCGTAGTGGGCAGCCCGGTGATGGCACATTCTCGGAGGGCGCGACGCATTCGCCGAATAGCCGCAGGGCGATCGCTGCCCCACACAATAATTTTGCCAATCAGCGAATCGTAATAGGGCGGAATCTCATAGTCTGTGTAAACGTGGGAATCCATTCGGACACCCGGACCGCTGGGCGGGAGATAGCCGCTAATTCGTCCGGGATGGGGGCGAAAATTTTGATCGGGATCTTCAGCATTAATTCGGCATTCGATCGCGTGCCCATGCAATCTCACTTGATCTTGAGTCAAACCGAGGCGTTCACCTTGGGCAATCCGAATTTGCTCAGCGATCAGATCGAGTCCCGTGATCATCTCAGTCACCGGATGCTCTACCTGGATGCGAGTATTCATTTCCATAAAGTAAAAGTCGCCAGATTGATCGAGCAAAAACTCCACCGTTCCGGCACCCACGTAATTAATTGACTTCGCAGCTAAAACAGCCGCCTCACCCATTTTTTGCCGCAGTTCAGGGGTCAGAGCAGTACTAGGCGCTTCTTCCAACAGCTTTTGGTGACGGCGCTGAATGGAGCATTCCCGCTCGCCTAAGTGAATCACGTTACCGTAGCTGTCTGCCAAAATTTGAAACTCAATGTGGCGCGGCTTTTGGACAAACTTTTCCACATAGACTCCAGAGTTGCCAAAAGCAGCCTCTGCTTCCCCTTGAGCCGCTGCAAATAAGGCACCCAGTTCGCTATCTTCCTTAACCAGTCGCATTCCACGCCCACCGCCCCCAGCTGTCGCTTTGATCAACACGGGGTATCCCATGGTGCGGGCGATCGCCCGTGCTTCCCCTTCATCTAGCACCAGTCCTTCGCTCCCCGGAACCGTTGGCACCCCCACCGCTTGCATGGTTTTTTTAGCCGTTGACTTATCCCCCATTGACCGAATCGATTCAGGCGATGGACCAATAAAAGCAATCTGATGATCGGCGCAGATTTCGGCAAACCGGGCATTTTCTGCCAAGAAACCATAGCCGGGATGAATTGCCGTAGCGTTGCGGGTGAGCGCGGCTGCGATAATGTTGGGAATATTCAAGTAGCTTTTAATGCTGGCAGGTTCGCCAATACAAACGGCTTCATCTGCCAATTGAACATGCAGCGAATGGCGATCGATCGTGGAATGAACCGCAACGGTGGCAATCCCTAGCTCCTCACAGGTGCGGAGAATTCGCAGGGCGATCTCGCCTCGATTCGCAATTAAAATTTTTGAAAATTGCATCTTTTATAGTCGTTGATTCCGTAATCAGTAGAATAGACGGTTCTGGAGACAGGCTGAAAGTAGGCAGGAGATCAAGTTTATCGAAAAGGGGATAGCGTTCAAAATTTGGCGTTGAACGATTCTCACTCTTTTATCTTTTCATCTCTCGATCACTTCTTAACATCGCAAGTACATCCATTCCGGAGATGCTTCATGATTGGCTGGGCAAGTCCGCTCCAAAGCGGCGTATTAACGTTGGCAGCCTGAAGCGCGTTTGCTGTCCAAGAGTTGCAAGTGTTGAGTAGGGAGTAATATCCAGTGGCAGCGTAGAAACCACTTTGCTGATCTTGACCACTGCCCAAGCGTTGTTTTTGTCCTTGGGGATTGGTTTGAAAGGAGCGATCGATAAAAGTCATCATCGCTAAATAATCGGTTTTGCCCAAGCGTACACATTTCAACGCTTCGTTAGTAAAGCGGGGAAGAGTCGCATGACCTTTAACAAACATTGCCGTGGGGTTCTGCCAAAAAAACAGGGCGCGCACCGCTTCTAGCGGGTTGACCTGATCCCAAGCGGGCGTTTCCATATAAAAACGGCGATCGCCCCAGCCAAACTGCACATAGCGATCGCTTGCCGAAAATTCACCCGCTAAGCCCAAAGTGTTTCGCGTCCAGTCATGTACTGCCGTTTTAGTGGGAACAAACAAGTTGGTATGGAAGCCATCACTGGACAGGTAAACGGTAAATTCACACGGCTCTCGCTGATCAAAACTCCATCTGCGCGGTGTGAGAACCGCGATCGCCAAAACTACACCTGCCGCCAAAGTACCCGTCCCGAAATACACGAGTCCTTTACGTAAAATATTTTTACAATTCATACCTCTACCCAGATGCTATCGCTACCCTAGCACCTTGTGAAATGACGAAGGACGAATGGAAACGAATGCAGAAAGACGAATGCAGAAGGACGAACTCAACATTCGCCACTCGTCATTCGCCACTCGTCATTCGCCATTAATCCGATCGCCTTTGACAAAAAGAGGCTTACCATAAAGCTAATCTCGCTGCCGAATAAATGATGCAGATCTTCCACTTATGTTGAACCCTTGGTTACTGCTGGGATCGATTGCTTTCGCGGCAAGCTTTAGCATCAATCTGTTGATAAATCGCGATTGGGGGAGTGCGATCGCGGCAGGTTTGACAGGGCTGGCGATCGCGTGGGGAACTGCCGCCGCCGTCAATTGGTATCGTAATCACGCCATTGACAGCCGCATTACCCAGCTTAAACATCAAATTCGCACATTGCAGCACCATCGAGCCGCCGAACAGCAAGTTCTGTTGGAACTGGAAGCTGAACAAGAGCGAGTTGCGCGATCACTTGCCGTCATGCAGGGTAACCTGGAATCGCGCCAAGCCGAAATGCCATCTGCTAGAGGGGTTAGCTGGGATTTAATGCCGACCCATGCAGTTGAATCACCAATACATCCCCCGGAAGAAATGACAGCTTCCGATTCGATCAAAGCCGCAGAAGCCGAGTTGCGACAATTTTTAGCCGAGGCAGCCGCAACCAAGCAAAAAATTACTGCCAGTCTGAATAATTTACAGACAGAATTGAACCAGTTAAACGCTCAAACAGCGGAGAATCGCCAATTTCGCGATCAGTTAGTACAAGAAATTAATCACCTCTCACAACAGAAACAAACAATCGTTGCTAACACTCAACAGCTACAAGCGGATATCAACGACTTGGAACAGTGTCGGGCTGAATTAGATGACTATATTTCCTATGTGGCAACGAAAAAGCAAGAGCTAGAGACTGGCGCGAATCCACTGCAAAAAGCGTTGCAGCAGCTACAAACTCAAGTGACTGCTCTACAAACCGAATTGCAGCAGCTAGACACTCAAGTGAGCGATCGCCAACACGAAAAAGAGGCACTTGATCAGACCATTGCTTTACTAAAACAACAGCATCAACACGCTCAAGACAGGCTGCAAGACCCAATCCCAAAAGATATTATCCAAAAGCCTGACACCAAAAAACTAGCGGATTCCCCCAAATCACACTCCTCTAAAACCAAGAGTCGATCTGAAATAACGCCACAGCCTGCTAGTTCTCCCAATCCTGTAAAATCTGCTTCACCTCATCCGTCCAAAGATCCGCCTAAAGATTCATTGCCAACGCCAAAAGACGATGCGGATACTCTGTCTGACCCATGGACAAACTTCATGGTGCAGCTTTTAAACTATGAGTTTCAGGCACTCAGAGCGATCGCCCAGGAAAATAATCCGCTGCAAACCCTCAACGAGATCGCCGCCGAAAGTTTCACCAGCCTGGATGAACTGTTAGACTCCATCAACCGTCAAGCCCAAGACATGATTGGTGAAACGGTGATAAATCCCCGCTCCGATTTTGCACCGCCTGAAATTACCCGTAAACATCAAAAAACGATCAAGAAAATGATCGAAACCTACGACTATCTGACTAAATAAGGTTCCCAGGCGTAGAGTTCAGGGTTCAGAGTTTGGGGTTTAGCCTAAGTTGAAAAACTCAAAATATCTCCTACGGAGACGCTACGCGAACAAAACTCAAAACTTTTACTCCACCCTCCGTACACCGCACCCAGCACTCTTATAAAAAACCTTCCTGCTCCAAATCTTCAATCAACTGCAACCCACGGGGATCGCCAACTCGCAACAAAGAAGCTCTGGCATCTTCCCTTACGCCCAGATCTTCGTCTTCCACAATGGTTTCTAGTAAAGCATCGATCGCAGTTGCATACACCACATTCGACGGTAACTCACGGCACAATAGCCCCACTGACCAGGCACAGTTACTTCGTACTGCTGCGATCGGATCAAGCCGCATCGCCTCAATCAGCGGTGGAATCGCAGCAATGACCGATTCATAATCCACGGATGCCATTTGCGCCAGCGAACTAGCCGCCCACAGTCGCACCGCCGAAATGTCGGTTTTTAGTGCATCAATCAGAGTCGGCAAAGCGCGGCGATCGCGACAATTGCCCAACGCCCAAACTGCGCCCTTTCGCACATAGCCATTCCAATCGTTGTTGCACTGAGCAATCAGCGGCTCGACTGCATCATGACTCGGATTGCGCCCCAACCCATAAGCCGCACTCACCCGCACCAATGGACAGCCGTCTTGGATCAACCGAATTAAATGAGGAATCGCCCTTTCGTCTTGCAGATCACAAAATGCTCGTGCTGCCAGCATTCGCTGGTTCGGTTCCGCCGATTCCAGCAACCGCAACATTTCCTCCGGATCAAGCTGTGGCGCTGATTCATCCAGCGGCTCTAGCTTATCCAGTGGGCTTTCTAGCTCATCCTCCGTCAGGAGAATTAGTTCATCGTCTTCGTCGTACATACATCAACTTTAGCAGGATGAAGTCGTTTAACAGAAACCCCGTCACCGATCTCGCTCACTTTATTCTGAGTATTGCATCAAGGGGATGCCATCTTGAAAGACGAGCAGTTCTCCCGGTGAAATCATTGTCCAGATTTCGTTATCGGTCAGGGGCGTGGTGGCAATAATGGCAACGCGATCGCTGGGGCAGGTCAACTCTTGAAAATCTACGGTGACATCCTCATCAATTAAATGGGCAGCGGCAAAGGGCGATCGCCGCACGATGTAGCAAAGTTTGGTGGTGCAGTGGGCAAAAAAGTGTTCGCCATCCGACAGCAAATAATTGAAAATTCCAGCGGTGGCAAGAACTTGAGTGATGCTGTTCAGCACAGGATAGAGTTGGTCGAGAGGCGGCTTTTCCAGTGGAAAGTGCTGGCGCAAGGTTTCCAAAATCCTGCAAAATGCCTGCTCACTGTCGGTTTGCCCCACAGGACGGTAGTAAGTTCCCGGCTCGTACACTAAATTATCCAAATTGCCGTTGTGGGCAAACGCCCAGTAGCGTCCCCACAGTTCTCGTTGAAAGGGGTGGCAGTTTTCGAGGGCAATGCCGCCGTGGGTGGCTTTGCGAATATGGGCGATCACATGTTTGGATTTGATTGGGTAGCGCTGCACCAATTCAGCAACGGGAGACGCGATCGCGGGTTTTTCATCTAAAAATATCCGGCAACCCAAGCCTTCAAAAAAGGCAATACCCCAGCCATCGCGGTGTTCATCCGTTTTGCCGCCCCGTGCTGCAAACCCCTCAAACGAAAAGCAGATGTCGGTTGGTACATTGCAGTTCATCCCCAACAGTTGACACATAAGTAAGCAACTCAATCACTCAACGATGAATTAGTACAATGCTCGCCCTTTTCTATCGCAACTCTTCAAATTCTTCCTCTGTAATACCAAGCTGTTTCAAAATCTCGTAAAACAACCAGCTACCCATTTCAGCCTTGCCATGAATTGGAATGGTAGTCGATCGCCCATCAGTATGTTTCCAGCGTGCATGACTTCCTTTCTGGCGTACCTTTTCAAATCCCAGCTTTCGAGCCACTTTCTCTAACTCACTAGCTTTAGCTGCCATTGGCAATGACCAACTCCACATCCCGTGGCAGCAATTTTCCTGCTTCTAAATATTCCTCTTGAATCATTTCAAACACATTGACTAGTTC
The DNA here is from genome assembly GCF_040830845.1 of Sivoneniella epilithica UHCC 1019. NCBI lineage: Bacteria > Bacillati > Cyanobacteriota > Cyanophyceae > Leptolyngbyales > Leptolyngbyaceae > Sivoneniella > Sivoneniella epilithica. The sequence continues at coordinate 42,338 of NZ_JBFPDP010000036.1, read as the reverse complement.
TGCCCTTGCCTCATCGGGTGTTGCTCCCCAAGCATGGCATCCTGCTATGGCAGGAACATAAGCAACAAATGTACTATTGCTGTCGGGGCGCACAACCGTTGTGTAATCTTGTAGAGACTTCATGGCAGAAACTCAAAAAGACGCTGAGTAGCAATTCAGTTCCAGCATATACCCCGTTACCTTGATCTAAAACTTGATAGTTCTAGAAATTATGCTTAGAGATACGCTAACCAGGTGAGACAGCAGAGAAATCGGTGATGAGTGCGATCGCGGTATTCTGGGCGATCGCGGCTTGCAACTGGCGATCGTCTACTGTCACCAAGGGACAATTCAAACTCAACGCCAATGCAATATACAGCGAATCATAAACCGCTAGCTGATGCGCCAATCCGATTTCTAATGCTGTGGGTAAAAGGTTTAGAACTGGAACAGAAACAAGTGGAAGGTCTAGGAGATCGAGTAACAACTGGGCTGCATCCACCTTCAAAATTTTTTGAAAGCGTACTTGTTTCCAAAGAACATTGGCACATTCCAGCAAACAAAATTCTGGAATATGTATCTGGTTTGTTTGGGGGATGCTTGCTACTAATGCAGTTGCCTCTGTCGTATAGGATTGAGCAATCAACGCTTGAATGATTACACTAGCATCAACCACATATCGAGTCATTGTCGATGATCCCTATCTTCTCGCAAAAGTTCTGTCATTGTGGGAGAGCCAGGTGGGGGAGTCCAACGATGACGTTCGATCGACTCCAGAATTTCTGCTACAGAGCGCTTGCTTGGTGGACGCTGAAACCGTAACTGCGGAAACTGCTCACCTACGGTTTTCACAATTAGCACCCTTAAATCTTCAACTGTCATATCTGCCACTTTTTGAGCCGTCATTTTCAATCTCCTACTAAAAGTTTCCCTACATCTTTATTACTAATTATTTCTATGGATCTATAGCAACTTTCGCAATGTATCCTGTCATACCTTTTGATGTGCGAACTGGATACCAATAATCATCGGTTGCTATTGGCTCACCTGTAACAATAACAGTTGCAGTATCACATTGAAGAACATCCTTAATAGGTGCATTAAGTGATGGACTCGCTCTCAGATTGACATCGGGATATCCTCGAATACACCGAACCTGATAAGGGTTGCCTATTGTAGTGTTGTTAAAATTTGACTCATTTGTTCTCGTTGTTTGTTTTGGAGAATACTGACTAAAACCTGCTGCCAGAACGAACAGAAATACTGAGGCAATCAAGACAATAGCAACAGGAAATTCAGAATCATCAGAATAGTTACTTTCATCAATAGGCTTATGACATACGGGTTCAGAATAGGCAGGCTCACGATAAGCAAATTCGTTCATAAAGTTGATTGTAGTTTCTACATCATCTAAATCAAAACGAAACCACTCAATACCGCCGCCCTCAAAATAGTAGTGTTTGCCCTGCTCTATCCAATAGTGTTTGAGAGTTGCTTCGATCTTATGGCAATCGGACACTACTTCTTCATGTACAACAACCAGTGGTCGAGCATTTCCAGCTTGATACTGTCTCTTACGTTGAGCGGCACTTGTTTGAGTTGTCTTGCCGATTTTGTAAAGTCCGGTATGCTGGATACCATCGTCAGTTTCGGCTAGCAAGTAGACGTATCCCATAGTCATAAGACATTTTCTACTTATACAAACTGGTTAAGCAAAATGTATTTGAAGGCTTGAGCATTAAAAGTTTCCCGCGATCGCTTCGTTACATCGTTCACATAATAATGGATGCTCTTCAAATTCGCCGACATGGGTGGAGTAGTTCCAGCAGCGATCGCACTTTTTCCCATTTGCATCGACAACGCCAATCGCGATCGCGTCAGTTTGAGCGGCATATTTGACATCTGCTAGGCGATCCGTGGAATCGAGTAGCTCGACTTGAGAAGTAAGGAAGAGATAGCGCAACTCATCGACGTGGTTGGGGAGTTTTGAGTTTTGAATTTTGAGTTTTGAGTGGTTGTTTGGGTTTAGAGCGTGTAAGGTGTCGCGCAGTTTAGCGTCTGCCACATACAGCAGCAGCTTTGCCTCTAAGGAAGAGCCGATCGCTTTAGCGGTGCGGGCTTGTTCCAAAACTTTATTAACTTCGGTGCGAATCTCGCGGATTTTGACCCATTTTTCGGCAAGTTCCGGCTGGTTCCACTCAGGTTCCAGGTTCAACCAGCCTGCTTCAAACACCGATTGGTAGGGCGTGGGATAGGGCAAAAACTGCCAGATATCCTCAGCTAAGTGAGACAGAACAGGCGCGATCGCCCGTGCCAGGTTTTCCAGCGCCACCCAAATCACCGTTTGGCAACTGCGGCGACGCGGTGAGTTTTCGGCACTGATGTATAGCCGATCTTTGGCAATATCCAGGTAAAAGTTAGACAGATCGACGACACAAAAGTTTTGTACCGTTTGGAAAAAGCGGAAAAACTGGAAGGTTTCAAAGGCATCGGTGACATCGCTGAAAACCTCGGTGATCCGGTGCAGCATATAGCGATCGAGTTCTGGCAGGTCGGCATAGGGCACCGCATCTGTAGCGGGATCAAAGTCATGCAGGTTGCCCAGCAAAAACCGGGCAGTATTGCGAATCTTGCCGCGCACATCGCCCAACTGCTTCAAGATCGTTTTACCAATCAGCACATCAGACGTGTAATCTACCGACGATGCCCACAGCCGCAGCACATCTGCACCATAGGCAGGATCTTCTTTCTGGTTTTTGCCACCGTTGATGATGCCAGCCGGATCAACAATATTGCCAATAGATTTGCTCATTTTGCGTCCCTGATCATCGAGAGCAAATCCATGAGTCAGCACGATTTTGTAGGGCGCATGTCCATTCACCGCCACGCTGGTCAACAAACTCGATTGAAACCAGCCGCGATGTTGATCGGAGCCTTCCAGATAAATGTCTGCGGGGTAAGAAAGTTTTAAGTTTTGGGTTTTGAGTGTTGAGTTTTCTGATAACTCAGAATTCAAAACTGAGAACTCATCACTCTTTAATACTGCCGCCCAGGATGAACCGGAGTCGAACCACACGTCCATTGTGTCGGTGCCTTTGCGGTAGGTTTTGCCGTTGCTGCGGTAGGGTTCGGGCAATAGTTCCTCATTGGAGAGTGACCACCAGGCATCGGAGCCATGTTCAGCGACGATCGCTTGCACATGGGCGATCGTCTCTTGGTTCATCAATGGCTCGTTAGTGGCTTCGTCGTAAAACACGGGAATCGGTACGCCCCAACTGCGCTGACGAGAAATACACCAATCCGATCGCTCGGAAACCATCGGCGTGATCCGGTTTTCGCCCTGGGCTGGAATCCATTGCACCCCGGCGATCGCCTTCAATGCCTCATCCCGAAAGCCTTCGACCGATGCAAACCATTGTTCCGTTGCCCGAAAAATCGTTGGCTTTTTGGTGCGCCAATCGTAAGGATATTTGTGCAGATAGGGTTCTTCTTTGAGCAGCGATCCGGCTTCACGTAATGCCTCAATTACCGCGCTATTGCCGTCACCCAACACATTTAGCCCTGCAAAAATTCCAGCTTCTTCGGTAAAGTTGCCATCGTCATCCACCGGCGACAGAATCGGCAAGCCGTAGCGCAACCCAACTTGATAGTCTTCTTGACCATGACCGGGCGCGGTGTGAACTAAACCCGTTCCAGAATCGGTGGTGACATAATCGCCGCCGATTAGCACTTCACTTTGGCGATCGCACAAGGGATGGCGATAGGTGAGATGCTCTAGGGTTTTGCCCATTGCCGAAGCTTGGGGAGTTAGGGTTGTGCCCAACGTTTCAGAGAGGCGATCGACCAAATCTTGGGCAACCAGCAGATATTTGAACCGTCCCGGTGCATTCTCGCCAACCTCCACCACGGTGTAAACCAATTCTGGGTTGACGCTCACGCCCAGGTTTGCCGGAATTGTCCAGGGAGTAGTCGTCCAGATGGCAACGCCCAATTCACCCAAAAACGGATCAAACGGCATTTGCAGCGCGGCTGGCAGACTGGTGACTTCAAACGCAGCATAGAGCGATCGCGAGGTGTGTCCTTCAGGATATTCCAGTTCGGCTTCTGCCAGCGCCGTTTTAGAACTAGGACTCCAATGCACAGGCTTAAATCCACGATAGATATAGCCATTCAGCACCATTTGCCCAAACACGCTAATTTGCGCCGCTTCATACTCAGGCGTGAGCGTTAGATAAGGATTTTCCCAATCGCCCCACACGCCATAGCGCTTGAAGCTTTCCCGCTGCTCATCCACGGCTTTTAACGCGAACTCTTTGGCTTTTTGCCGTAGTTGCAAAGGAGTCAGCGATCGCCGTTCTTCCTGCTTCATTCCTTGCAGCACCTTCAGCTCGATCGGCAACCCGTGACAATCCCAACCGGGCACATAACGCACCTTGCGCCCTTTGAGCAACTGATATTTGTTGATGATATCTTTCAAAATCTTGTTCATGGCGTGCCCCATGTGCAGCGATCCATTGGCATAGGGCGGACCGTCATGTAGCACAAACACATCACCCGGATTTTCCCGCGACAGGCGATCGTAAATCTGGTGTTCTGCCCAAAACTGCTGAATTTCAGGTTCCCGCTTTACAGCATTCGCCCGCATATCAAAGCGAGTCTTGGGCAAGTTAACGGTGTCTTTATACGATCCGGGTTCGGTTACAGCCATGATTTAGATGAGTTTTCTGAAGGAATACAGGCGCTTGTAGTATTTGTAGCATAACAACTCGCCTGTTGTAATGATATGTAGCCATTATCTTGGACAATGCTCACAGGCTTCAAGTTTATCAATCCTGATCACTAAAGTTAGCTGGAGAACTCATTTGTTTGAAAGTTAAGATGAATATTGGTGAATTAAGTTCACGCCCAACAAGTTTTCAGCCTACTTATCGCTGGGCAAATCATCGTTCTGTTTCTTGTTTGATGGCTTTGAGCGAATCAGCAATAAGTAAGTTTATATCAATAGGTACAGACCTCTGTCTTTGTGGAGATGATGTAGAGTCCAAATTTTGCTGGAGCGATCGCCTACTCACTTGAACTGAAATGAGCTAGGTCGTAGGATTTAAATAGAAATTTTTCCTCTTCTTCATCGCTGAAGAAACTTAGGAAATTAGTGATCACGAAGTCAAAGACAATGACAATGACTAGCTGCTGTACTAGAAATTACTTGAAAGAGCATCTGTCTTAAAGAGATCCATCTAAACTTCTAAACTTTAAAGAGGGGATGATCGCTGGACTGAAGAGTCATAAAGTCTCTATAAAGTCTCCTTAAAAATCTAGTGTCTTGATTGAAAAGGAGGAATTCTAGGAAGTCTAAGATGAAATTGTTTTAGCTATCGATAAAGATGTATGCGCTTCCTACTTATGCTGATTAGCCGTGTTTCCTTGCTTGGCGGTTTATCGCTGTTGTTGCTGAATCCTGCCCATGCCACACAGGAGACAATTCAAAACCTAGATGCTTCTTTGCGATCGCCGCGCACTCTCAAAGAAGCCAACCTAACGGCTCAAGACCTAACGCCCCTTCTTCCGACACAACCTACAGCAGTAGAGCCAACTCCTGCTGACGCTGGCACTCCTGCCGACTCATCATCTAGCACTTTTACCTATCGCCCTCTTCCTCCCCAAGTTGGAGCGTCTTTTACCACTGGACCCGGTGTCGGCTATGAAAGCTCTTTTGGCAGCATTGAAGGATTCGTACCGCTGGTGCAAACCCCTGGAAAAGAAATTGGCTATGTGCAAGGGCGCTTAAATTTAGATACTGCTGCCGATCCGGGCGGTAATTTGCTCTTGGGTTATCGCGCCTTTAATCCTGCGACGAATACTGTGCTAGGTGGCTACCTTGGTTTTGATATTCGCAGTACAGGAAATCAGACCGTAAGCCAACTTGGAGCCGGAATAGAGGCAATCCTACCGGCTGTTGAGTTGAGGCTAAATGGCTACTTGCCGGTGGGGAACCGTAGCCGAGAGATCGCTAGCAGCAGTGTGTTTACCGATAGCATCACAGCGACTTCTTCGGCACCCCGTTTTCAAGGAAACTTTTTGGTAGTGGGTGGGCAGTCTCTCCGCACGACTCAAACCACTCGCCTATTTGAAGATTCGCTGGCAGGCTTTGATGCGGAAGCAGGGGTAAAAGTGGCGCGGTGGAGTCCGGTGGGCACTTTGAAAAGCTACTTAGGGCTGTATTATTACGGTTCTCCTAGAGTGGATGGCTTTGTAGGAGTACGGGGTCGATTGGAAGCCCGGATTAATGAGAATTTTAGGGCAGGACTATCGATTCAGGGCGATCGCGAGTTTGGCACTACAGCTGCCGTCAGTGTCGCATTCTCCTTTCCCGGAATAGGGTCTAGCAGCACGGCACCCCAGCAACTCGCTTGGGCAGAAGCCGGAAATTTTGTGTTTCGCCAAAGCACGGTTGCCGTAACTCAGCGCCGCACAACCGATATTGCTACTGCTAGCACGGGCACAGGTATTATCGCCTTACTGAATCCAGCGACGAATCAACCTTGGTTCTTTCAACATGTGGCACTGGGCGGAGCCGCCGGAAGTGGCACCTTTGAAGCACCCTTTAGTACGGTAGAAAGTGGATTGGCAGCAACCAGAGGCGATCGCAATGATATTGTGTATGTGCAAGCAGGCAGCAATCCAGGAATTCCAGCGTTTACCATTCCAGCAAACGTGCAAGTGCTATCTGCTGGCATAACTCAGCAGATTCAAACAGTGCAACAGGGATTAACCCCACTGCCACTCTCTGGAAGCGGTATCTTGCCCGGAGTGACGGGCACCGTAACCCTAGGCAACAACACGACATTGGCAGGGTTTAATATCACTCCACCTATTGGCAATGTGGGGATTCTTGCCAATGGCGTTCAGGATATAACCATTCGACAAAATCAAGTGGCGGTTGCGGGGGGTAGTACCAACGGAATTCAATTGCAAAATGTGACGAGTACAGCAACAGTGATCGGTAACACTGTCGCAACTAATAGCTTTGAATCCAATGGCATTTTTATTAGTTCAAACGCCAATAGCGCCATCACTACCGCAACCGTTTCAGACAACATCATTACCACAACTGGAAATTTTGCTAGGGGGATTTTTATTGTCCCCAATAATAGTGCGATCGCCACGCTGACGGTTTCAGGCAACACCATTACCACGAGTGGAGATTTTGCTGATGGCATTGCGCTGCTTCTCGACAACAATAGCTCCATTACCACCGCGACGATTTCAGGCAACACGGTCACAACAACTGGAGCCGATGCAAACGGGATCAATACAGAATTACAAGGCGGCAGTTCAATTGCTTCATTCAGGCTGACCAATAACCAGATTCCCCAATCTGGCTTAAACAATGTGCGGATTGCCAACTTTGGCGGTCAGACTATCTGTGCCGCTATTCAAGGCAACCTTGCCCAAAATCCAGGGGCTGGCGGAGTAAATTTTGATTTACTCTCTGGGTTTCCACTGGTTGTACTCTTTCGGGTGATTGACTTACCAAATTTGAACACCAACAACAATGGCGGCACCTTCCAATATGACTTTGTGGGACTCCCTACGGCGAATTATGTAAATGTTGCGAGTTGTCCGTAGCGGATGGCATAGGGTCGATTGCTGTGTTGTCTTCCAGTTCGGCAGCCCAAGTGATTGGCTCTATAACTGCATCACTTAACTCGATCGCCACCTCAATCACCTCAGTCGGTTCGATCACCAAGCTTTCTTCTTGAGCAAAAATATCTTCTAGCAAATCTTCCACAATTTCGGCGGCTGATGTTTCGACAGGAGCGTTGCCCAGCAAATCGGATACGACCGCTTCGCTAATCGTTTCGCTACTAACAGTTTCGCTAATAGAGGCGATCGCCGCTGACAGATCGACACCGCTCGTTGCAGGATTGCTGCTTTTCGGCTCCTTGGCTTCTGTATTTTTGATTTCTATATCTTTGATTTCCGCGATCGCCGCTTCTACCAGTTTTTCCGGTTCTGGAGTAATTTCTTCCCGAAACTGCTTTCGCACATAAACAGGTTTACTGGCTGGCTTATTTTCCTTTCGCTGACTCTCCTTAGATAATGGCTTTTTGCCAGTTTTCACAGGAGCAGTAGCATTTTCTTCTCGAAACTGCTTTCGCACATAAACAGGTTTACTTTCTTTTTTCTGATGTTTTGGGTTCAATCCCTGAAACAGTCCGCCTAGACCTTTTGTGCTTTCAGTAGCCGTTTCAGCCATTAGCTCAATTACTGGCTCGGTCACTGGCTTGATCACTGGCTGAGGCACAGGAGCGATCGCCTTGTTCACTATTTGGGCAGATTCCGCCAGAGTATCGGTAGCTGCCTCTGTTGCCTCGTCTACCAAACTCTCAACCGTTTTCTGCTCAGCTTCAGGAATCGCAGCTTTAGCAAATCGGGCGATCGCATCCTGTCCGGCGGTGCCAAATTCTTCTAAACTCGGAGGAACATAAATTTCACTCTCAGGGGGCGATCGCTTTAAAGCCGTCACCCGCGCCACCGCGCCCTGCACCCCCTGTTTCACCTGATTTAACACGCTAGAAGCCTGACCTACCGCCTCCGCTCGACCCTCAGATCCAGTGAGCGCAGTCAACGAGGCTTTCACATCATCCGCAGTCGGCAGCGGCGTTTGCTGATCGAGGGGAGTCACTTGCCGCCGCAGCAAAAATGTTTGCCAGCCCAGCCAGCCCAGCAGTGTCACACTAGCTGCCTGCCCTAGCAACACGCCCCCTGTAATCCGTTCAGCACAGACCCAGAGCACCAGCCCATAAAACAGCCCGACTCCACTCCAAATAAAGTCATTTTTGCGATGAACTTCTGGAAAAAAGAAGGCAGCCATGTAGAGGGCAACGCTACCTGAGCCAATCATGAATGCAAGAATATACGCCAGCATTTTCCGGTTTCCATTGTGCCGAACAACTACCTATCACTCTACTCTGTGAGAGCGCTTTCGATTTTCAGTCTTTAAGTTTTGCATCATTTTTTGCAACGCTACCCATTACATTTTTTGTCAATTAAGTCTCGATAAGTGCTGATCAACTGTAAGTAGCTTTCACCGCATAGCGACCATATTTATCCAGCGTTTCTCGCTTCAAAGACTGCAACCGCAGGCGATAGTTACCAATTACTTCGAACACAACCATGGCATAAAACGGAAAATGCACGTCGTCAATAATTAGGCTGCCCGTTGGCTCCATCACATCCACAATTTTGGTGAGGTTTTCGGCTCTGGTGTACATGTTGCCCATGTCATACAAAATGAAGTCATAGGATTGGTCAGCGTAGTCACTTAAAAACTTTTCCCAAGTTATGCAGCGATCGCTGCTAAGGTCATTCGCTTGCAAAAAAGTTTTGGTCTTGCCTAGCCATTCAGCATCATCGTCCACGGATACCACAGTGATTTCTGGCGCAAACTTTGCCTGGTAAGTTCTAAAAATTAACGAACTATAACCACTGCCTAAGTCCAAAATTCTTTTAGGCTGGGCTGCTTGCACGGCTTGAAATAGATAGCGAGCCGCTTCCCAAGAAACCGCATGATCTTCTAAAGAAATCGTGCTGACGTAGGTGCGGTAAATCTTAAAAAGTCTGGCGTATTCTTGTGAGTTGAACCCGATCGCTTTTTGCAGAAGTCGCTGGGAGTGCGCTTCAATAATACGGGCATTGCTGCTTTCAAAGGCAATGCTTTTGGGGATTGCCACCGCATTTTGCCCCGTTTGCACCAGTTCAATCATGCCAGGTGAGCGTGAGATCGGATCGGCACTTTCCACCGTTTCCACCGCAAGGTTACCCACTAGAAAAAACTGCCGTAACCAACGATGATAGGCAGACACTTCTTGACCGTTTTCAGGGAGTGGCGGCAACTCTAAGAAACCTTCCAGAAACTCGTGACATTCTCGCTTAATACAAAGGTTACTTAAAGAATGCCCATTTGGGGTATGTTCTGCGATCTCGCTAGCTTTGCCGCTGCGGATACCTGTTTGCACCGCATCAAGCGCATAGGGCGGCACAACGATCTGATATTGGTTTTCTTGAATCAGTTTTACGTCAAGGGTCAATTCTCCCACCTGTTGAGCAGGCGGTTGGTTCGGCTGAGTCAAACACAACAAGCAAGCGGAAACATGGGGCAGTGAAAAGAAACTATTAGGGTCGCAGAAGAAGATCAGTTCTCCTTTGGCGTATTTAAAGCCCGTGTTTCGAGCGGCTGCCAACCCTAAACTGGTTTGATGATTGACCACCACAAATCGCTGGGAATTCGCTTGTATCCATTGAGTCGCAACTTCTAGGGTGCGATCGCTTGATGCATCATTCACCACAATCACCTCAGCCGTAACCTCAGCATTCATCGGGGAAGTTTGGTAAAAGTATTGAATGCTTTGCTCAATACTTTGCAACGTTCTAATAACTGAATCCTGACAGTTAGCGATCAACACGATCACTGAAAATGAGAAGGTCATACAGGCATTCCCCTACCGTTTGGCACATTCAAGAATCATCACCTACTATTTAGCTAAAGCTATCTGAACTAATCTAGTCTCTGATAGTTGAGTCAAAATGTCTTAACAAAAAAGATGTATTTCAGTATGCATCCGTCAAAAGCGCAACAGCTTAATATTATCTTTCTAGATAACCTCATGAGGTTGGTCTACCCTAAGGGGTAACGAATCCCGGTACTTTGCAGCATTACCAGAGAGTTTTATGGCACAGCAATTTGGTGTAATCGGTCTCGCCGTTATGGGCGAAAATTTAGCATTAAACGTCGAGAGCAAAGGATTTCCCATTTCCGTCTACAATCGCAGCCGTGAAAAGACTGACCACTTCATGGCGACTCGCGCCCAAGGCAAAAACTGCGTCGCTGCCTACACCTTAGAGGATTTCGTCGCCTCCCTAGAGCGTCCCCGGCGCATTCTAATCATGGTAAAAGCAGGCGCTCCTGTGGATGCCGTGATTGAGCAACTCAAACCCCTGCTAGATGAAGGCGATGTGCTGATCGACGGTGGCAATTCACTGTTCACCGATACTCAGCGTCGGGCTAAAGCGCTAGAAGCCGACAAGTTTACCTTCATCGGCATGGGTGTAAGTGGCGGTGAAGAAGGTGCGCTCCTCGGTCCTAGCATGATGCCGGGAGGAACAAAGCAGGCTTATGACAATTTGGAACCCATCCTGACAAAAATTGCAGCGCAAGTCGATGATGGTCCTTGTGTTGCCTACATTGGACCTGGTGGCGCAGGTCATTACGTCAAAATGGTTCACAACGGCATTGAGTACGGCGACATGCAACTGATTGCAGAAGCCTACGACCTGCTGAAAAGTGTTGCTGGATTGAACGCTGCTCAACTGCACGAAGTTTTCAGCGAGTGGAACACAACTGATGAACTGAACTCTTACCTGATTGAAATTACCGCTGACGTGTTTAAAGTGTCCGACCCCGACACTGGTAATGCCCTAGTAGACGTGATTCTAGACGCGGCGGCTCAAAAGGGAACCGGGCGATGGACAGTGGACAGCGCCATGGAACTGGGTGTTCCTATTCCCACAATTATTGCTGCCGTCACTGCCCGCATCATGTCTTCTTATAAGCAGGAGCGGGTGGCTGCATCCAAAGAGTTGTCGGGTCCTACCATCAGTTTTGATGGCGACGTGAAAGCCTTTGTCTCAAAAGTACGCGATGCGCTTTACTGCTCCAAGATGTGTTCTTATGCTCAAGGAATGGCGCTATTGAAAAAAGCCTCCGACGAGTATGGATTTGACCTTGATTTGGGTGAGTGTGCCCGAATTTGGAAAGGTGGCTGCATTATTCGAGCAGGTTTCTTGAACAAGATTAAGAAGGCGTTTGATGAGAATCCAAGTTTGGCAAATCTATTGCTGGCTCCGGAGTTCAAGCAAACCATTCTAGATCGCCAGACTGCATGGCGTGAAGTGGTTGCAATGGCAGCAACTGTTGGTATTCCTGTGCCAGCGTTTAGCGCCTCGCTGGATTATTTTGATAGCTACCGTCGCGATCGCTTACCTCAGAACCTGACGCAAGCCCAGCGCGACTACTTTGGTGCCCACACCTACGAGCGCGTAGATAAGGACGGCAGCTATCACACTGATTGGATTCATGTAGTAGACGAAATCCCTGAACCAGCTATGGCGAAGTAGACGTTTATTCTAGGGAAAAGCTTCTGTTGGGTGCGTTATGGCATTGTCGTAGCGCACCCTTACTTTATAAGAGTTATGACGATACCGATATAGCAGTATGAGGAAAGGTCAAGACAACAACCGTGCGTTATTCCTTATTTTTCAGGAATCTTTGTGCCCTAACCTATGCATCCTTGCTATATAAAACTGCTGACTGCACTAATCCCGCCAAAAAAATCTAATAATTTTCATTTCACTATCCTAATCGGGGATGTGCTTTCATCCCATTCCTGCCTAGGATAGAAAAACAAACCGAACTGTCAAACTTGGCGGTTTGGAATACTGATTTTTTATACAAAATAATGACTCAAAACGAGCTAACTCAGTCTCTCAATCTTGCTAGGGCGCTTGACCTCATTGTATCCAGCCGGATCATTAACGGTGTGCTACACGTCTACAATGCTGCTGGGCAAGCCAGATCTTGGGATAGTTTTATTTCTGATTTCCCGTTAGAACGAATGCAGGCGATGGCAGCTAGAAAACAGCCGCGTCAAGCGAGTTAGCGATCGCTGCCATTTGAAACCCGCAGTTCTCTTAAACTAAAACTGCTCTAAAAATCGAGAATCGCTGGTGTAGAAGCGACGGATATCATCAATTTGATATAAAACAGCCGCTAATCGTTCTACACCCATGCCCCCCGCAAAGCCTGTATAAACTTCGGGATCATACCCGACTGCCTTGAGTACATTGGGATCGACCATCCCGCAGCCCATAATCTCCAGCCAGCGCCCTTTCCACTCCATATCCACTTCAGCAGAGGGTTCGGTAAAAGGAAAGAAACTGGGACGCATTCGGATTGCTACTTCGCCAAAAAGCTGCTCCAAAAACAGACGAACGGTGCCTTTCATATCAGTAAAGGTCAACCCTTCATCGATCGCCAAAAATTCGATCTGGTGAAACACCGCTGTGTGGGTGGCATCTACCGTATCGCGACGATAGCAGCGCCCTGGAATAATGATCCGAATCGGCGGCTCATTTGCCTCCATATAACGAATCTGCACGGATGAAGTGTGCGTTCTTAAAATGTTGCCATCGGGCAAGAAAAGCGTATCTTGCATATCCCGTGCCGGATGATCGGGCAAGAAGTTGAGCGCTTCAAAGTTGTAGTGATCGGTTTCCATTTCTGGACCTTCTGCCACGGTGTAGCCCAATCCCACAAAAATATCATTCACCCGATCCATGATCGTGTTGAGTGGGTGAATTCTTCCTTGGGAACGATAGACTCCCGGCATGGATACATCTAAAGTTTCTGACTCTAGCTGCGCCTGTAGTTTAGCGTACTGTAATGCCGTGCGCCGCTGATCTAATTCAGATTGAATCGCTTCTTTAACTTCATTGGCACGGGCACCAATCCGGGGGCGATCGCTCGGATCAAGTTTCCCCATCCCGCCTAACACAAGGGGAATTGGACCCTTTTTGCCTAAATACTTCACGCGCAACTGCTCTAGTTGATCAAGCGAACTGGCTTCAATCAGGGCTTGTTGAGCTTCTAGACGGATGGCTTCTAACTGGGCTTCCAATTCAGTGGACTGAACAGTCATAGGGAAAGAGGTATCGAGATGAACATCAAACGGATTTTCGGGTAAAACAACCAATGCCCTACCTCTATCTAGTGTAGAGCTAGGGCTGGTCATCTGATGCGATCGCCCAAAATTAGGCGATCGCATTGGGTGAAATGTTTTTACCGTCCGTAGATCACGCGCGCATTGAGGTTACTATTTCTCAGGAAATAGGACACGGAATTTGCCGCTTCAAAACTTGAATAACCGCCTGCATTGATAAAGCTACCTTCTCGTGCCCGATCAAAGTAAGCCCCCGGAACCAGTCGGCGAACTTGAACCAAATCAACTGGATTGGTTCCCGGTACTGCAACAATATAAGCCCCGCCCTGGCTAGTAGAGATGGGTCTCAAAATGGGCTGAACCGGATCAGCAGTCCCTCCCGCACAGTTGTCTATCGGAAAAGACACTTGCTGGTAGCAGTTTCCATTAAAACTCACGTTAACGCTTCCCCCTGCCAAATAGTCTGTGGCAACCCAGCCACGAGGAGTAATACGCTGCCAGCGATAGCCATCGGCAATAGTAGGAATGCCAGTCACATCTAGAGTGACCCCATCATTAGCCCACCCAATGATGTCAAAGTTAAGACCGGGTCCTGAGCGGACATTAAGACCCACGCCAGATCGCGTGCTAACCGTGCCTCCCGTTCGCGTTACCGAGATTGGACGCTGGAAATAAACTTGCGCGATCGCCTGATTTGCACTAACACCCACACCAATCGCCGCGATCGCCAACCCTAAGAGATAAAGCCAACTAGTCGATGAACTCTGACCAAACAATTGCATTATTGCAGCGAAACGAAGATTAGAAGCCGGGTCTTTTTGCTTGGAAGCAGCGCCCATAGAGCCAAGAATTTTCATAGTAAAAGTGAGGTAAACAACAGAATAACCTGCGCCCCAATTTGCTGAACGCCAGGAGAAGAAGCTATTAATTAACCTATCAGAATCTAATAGGATATGTATAGAGTAGACAGCAGTTTATTAGGATAAAAAATGCGGTCTTAAAATTATTTGAATTAAAGGCTTTACTTTTCAATCTTATTTATTTTGTGGGAAAGATCATCTTTGCCTCTCCACTGAGCATTAAGCTTTAATGTAGAACCTAGTCAAGTAACTATTGATAGAAAGACAGACCTGTGATTCAAAACGCTGCTAAAAAGTTGGATGCCTCAATTGCGATCGCCTATGCCCATAATCATGGAACCTTGTTTTGTGGAAATTCCCTCATTTGGTTAAGCACCTTGCCCAATGAATCAGTCGATTTAATCATTGCCGATCCTCCTTATAATCTCAACAAAGCAGACTGGGATACCTTTCAATCTCAAGAGGCTTATATTGATTGGTCGCTTCAATGGATTGTGGAAGCCGCTCGAATTTTAAAGCCGACTGGCTCTCTTTACATTATGGGATTTTCAGAAATATTGGCAGACCTAAAACATCCAGCTAGTAAGCACTTTTCTGGCTGTAGATGGTTGATTTGGCATTATAAAAATAAAGCAAATTTAGGTCAGGGTTGGGGGCGATCGCACGAAAGCATTTTGCTCTTTCGCAAAACCCAAATTGCCAAAATAAACATCGACAATATTCGTATTCCCTATGGCAAGCACACTCTAAAATATCCCAGCCATCCGCAAGCAGAAACTAGCCAATATACCCGTAGAAAACATGCTCATTATTCGCAAAACTGGCAGCCAAATCCTAAAGGAGCTAAGCCTAAAGATGTGATTGAACTTCCCACAACTTGCAATGGAATGCGTGAGAAAACACCCCACCCCACCCAAAAACCAGAGGCTCTTATCCGTAAATTTGTGCTGGCTTCTTCCAATCGCGGCGATCTAGTCATTGATCCTTTTTCAGGTTCAGGAACCACACTTGTTGTTGCAGAACAACTGGGTCGTCGTTGGTTGGGATGTGATACTAATCTGAACTACCATCAATGGGCAATTCAACGAATTGAAACGGTTGAATTGCACTCTGATGAAGAATGGTTCTGTCGCGATCGCAAAGACGAAGAACGCCGTCGCCGCATTCGTACCTAAACTGGAAGATAGTGCTTCAATATCAAATAATGATATTGCCATCTATTCCACATTAATTTAATAATTTGACGCGCTACCAGATTGTCTGAAGAAACCCCGCTGTTCAGCATTCATAATCGCCTACAGACCTTATTTGGCATTGAAGCAATGCATTACGCAATAAAAGTCTTTGCAAAACTTGCGGATCACTTATGCGGCAATGTGGAATAATTAGCAGGTTTTTGATATCCTGCATTCCTTCACACTACTCAGTCACTATGAATCAGTTTCTTCGGCTTCTGCTGCTCTCTCCGGCGACCTTTGCTTCGGTAATGTCTTTAGTTATGGTTCAACCTGTTCAAGCGAACAAACCAAATTGGGTGCAGGTTTCCAAGGAGGCAACTTGCTTACGTGCAGCAAGCGCTACAGCAACACGGTTTACCTGTAAGCGTGTAGCGTCTGATACTGCCAAGGTTTTTGACATTACTCAATCTCCTCTGCGTGTGGAGGATGCCGCCGAAATAGATGATGTGACGGCAACCTCGTTTGATATGACAGTGGAAGAAAGCGATGCCACGGTTGCTTTATTTGGCTGCGATTGTCCGGCTTGTGTGCGATCGCTCCGTCAGCTTCGCAATATGCTTTCGTAGATGGTTGATCCATTGCGCGTTATCCATTGCGCGTTAAGGTAGTAGTGACTCCTGTTTGTGGCGCGATCGCGCTCCTAGTGTTCCAATGTCTCCCTCTTCTGTGCCACTGCCACCTGTTCTAGAAAAGATTGTTCGGCGTTTACAGCAAACTACTGATCCAAAGCGCCGCTACGAATATCTTCTCTGGCTTGCCAAACGCTTACCTGCGCTGCCAGAGGATCAAAAAACTGCTGAGAACAAAGTTCCAGGATGTGTGTCTCAAGTTTTCATCATCGCTGCCCTAACGGATGGGAAAGTGATGTTTCAGGCAGACTCCGACGCTCAATTAACCAAAGGATTGGTAGCGTTGCTGGTTGAAGGATTAAATAGTTTGACTCCCTCAGAAATTGCTCAGCTTACCCCCGATTTCATCAAAGATACGGGTTTGGATGTCAGCCTTACGCCTTCCCGTGCGAATGGGTTTTACAACATCTTTCAAGCCATGCAGCGTAAAGCACTCCTGTGTCAATTGGAGATGTCTATGCAATCGGCGGCTCCGGCTGATGAAAACCCTTAATCATTCCTTGATTTTGGTTAGTGATGAATTTCTAAGCTGAAGGTGTATTGCCCAAGCTGGAGGCGATCGCACCGAAGCTCATACTCTAGCAACAGATAGGAGGGTAGCGGATTCCCTTTTACACACAAATTGCGAGTAAAGTTGCGGAGTCGAAACTCCCGATTGGGATACAGCGCATCATCGTGTAAGAAATAGCGGCTTAGCCCCAACACTCCCGGTTCAAACAGATGGCGGTAGCTAAACTGACCATTGCCCTGCATGGTCATTGTGACCCGATAGGGAGAAAACTCAATCCACAATAGGCGCGGGGTGGGAACTGTGGTAGTCAGCGTACTGACGCTAGAGGCTTCCAATCCTTGCGATCGCGTCTCCCAATCCATCACCAGTGGCTCCGTGAGAACTAGATGATAGCGATCTTTTTCTTTTTGATACAGGGTGCCAACCGTCTCTAACTCTGAGAGCAGCAAGCCATCAGCAGAGCTAAAGGATAAATGAATCGGTCGGCGAAGTTGAGTCAGCATGGTAATTAAGCGGTAGGATTACTAACGCAGTCCACATGGCAGTCTAGCCGATCCCCATGGCAGTTATCCAGGTAATTACCCTTAATCAAGCGGAATATCATCACCACCTGACAATCGTTCCCCCAGTTTTTGGGCTGGCGTTGCAAGGACGGATTCGAGTGCCAGGAGATAAATCTATTTCCCATCGAGCGCTAATGTTGGGGGCTTTGGCAGAGGGCGAAACGGTGATTCATGGGTTGCTGTTAGGGGAAGATCCCCGCAGCACTGCCAGTTGTTTTCAGGCGATGGGAGCAGAAATTTCAGCGCTCAATAGTGACGAAGTGCGAGTGCGCGGGATTGGCTTAGGAAAACTTATGGAACCACTGGATGTATTGAATGCGGGCAATTCTGGAACAACACTGCGGTTAATGCTGGGCATTCTGGCTTCCCATCCGGGGCGATTTTTCACCGTCACAGGGGATGATTCGCTGCGATCGCGCCCCATGTCGCGGGTCGTCAAACCATTGCAGCAAATGGGTGCCGAAATTTGGGGACGCAAGGATGGCTCGTTGGCACCTTTAGCCGTGAGAGGGCAAACTCTACGCCCGATTCACTATCATTCCCCGATCGCGTCTGCTCAGGTAAAGTCGTGCATTTTACTCGCAGGACTCATGGCAGAAGGACAAACGACTGTCACAGAACCCGCACTCTCACGGGATCACAGCGAACGGATGTTAAGAGCGTTTGGTGCTGAAATTATCGTTGATCCAGCCACCTGTAGCGCCACGGTCACCGGGCAGGCAACCCTTCGTGGACAAACCGTCATTGTGCCGGGAGATATTAGTTCAGCGGCATTTTGGCTCGTTGCGGGGGCGATCGTCCCCGGATCAGATCTCACCATTGAAAATGTAGGCGTGAATCCCACCCGCACGGGCATCTTAGAAGCACTAGCAATGATGGGCGCAGACATTACCCAAGAAAATCTGCGAGAAGTTGCCGGAGAACCCGTAGCAGATTTGCGAGTGCGCTATCGGCAAGGACAAGACGGTGCGCCCCTACAAGCTTGTACGATTGAGGGTGACTTAATTCCTAAATTGATTGACGAGGTGCCCATTCTAGCGGTAGCGGCGACGTTTGCTCATGGCACAACCATCATTCGAGATGCGGCAGAACTGCGGGTGAAGGAAAGCGATCGCATTACCGTTATGGCAACTCAACTTAACCAAATGGGAGCCAAGATTACTGAGCTTCCTGACGGGATGGAAATTGTGGGTGGAACGCCGCTGACTGGCACCGAAGTAGATAGCCACACCGATCACCGGATTGCCATGAGTCTGGCGATCGCCGCTCTAACTGCCAAAGGAACAACCACTATTCAACGGGCAGAAGCCGCCGCTATTTCCTATCCATCGTTTGTGGAAACCCTCCAACAAGTCATCCAGCAAGAAAAAAGCATTAATTAAGTTTTACTAAAATATGTAATTTTTTTCAGGGAAATCTCAGCTTTCAATCATCTTTCTATAAGCTGATATGAATTCATTACAAGCCATCAAAACTTATTGGGTGGCATCCGTAACAACATTTTGTTTTGTATTTTGTTCGACTTTAGTCAACTTATTTTTAATTAAGGAGTTAAGCATGACAGTTTCCCAGAGTCAAGCTACCAACCCATCAAACTACGGCTTAATGCTAAAAAGCTTTTTATTGTGGACTGCAATTTTAACAGTATGCTTGCTGATCGTCGGGTTTCCAGTTGGAATTTTGATTGTCACCGTTGGTTCCTTGCTGGCAGTGGTGCTGCATGAAGTCTTACCAGGAATCGGTCCAGTGATGATTGTGGGTAGCTTTATTGCAGTTCAGCTAGTCGGAGTGATGATTGCAGCCGCAATGCTGACTTTGAAGGGAACTCACCCCAGTGATGTAAGCTGGTTACCCTGGCTCAGTGGTCAGTCCAATCCCCAGAATCATTCCGTTTATGCTGCTTGTCCGCTCACCTGCGAAATCAAGTAAATAACAAATTTTTGTAAACAATTCTAAAAAGCCTGGTTCAACCGGGCTTTTTCCATATCTGGATTCCTGTGTAGCGTTGTCCTTTGTCTGGTTTTCTCTAAAGTTTTCCGCCAATGAGAAATCCCACCATGATCAAAAACAGTCGGTAGTAAAAGACCCAGCCCGCTTTGGGAGCGCAAACTATCAGATAAATAGCAGCGATCGCCGGAGCTAGCATCACACCCAGAACAATGGGTGAAAGCATGGGAAATACGGCAAGCACATAGCGAGATGCCACTCGCACAATTGCAAAAGTAGCAATCCATAGAGCCGCATCGCTGAGACGCTCGATCTGTTGGCGAGGGAGTTCTAGCGATCGCCTCTCATATAACCATCTGCGCCAGTCTCGTAAATAACGGCGAAGCTTCATGGGCGACGAAACAAAGCGAGAATGGTAGCGATCATGCGGGAATCGATTCGCGGCAGTTCCTCTGTTTGGATTAGGGAAAGGCTCAGTTTGCGGAATCTGCGATGGCGTTGCCGGGGTGAGTGGATAAAACGAGGATGAAATTTGGCAAGTTTCAGCGTTTGGCATAGAAGACTGCTGAAGCTGAACCGGATTTGAGCCACTGAGTTTGTCAGAAACAGAAGCGCGGATCTCTGTTTCATTCACATATAACCCCAATTCATGTAACCGTTGATAGATGCTTCCGGGTTGAAGGTTTAAGCCTTCCACAGGCTGTTCTTCAATTGGAGTAGGAGATTGCCACTGATTTTTAATAGGCTGATTTGTAACAGGCTGGTTTTGGCGTGGAGGTTGAACGACTTGCCATGGAGTGGGTTGAGTTAAGGCTTCTAATATTGGTTGGGGATGTGCTATTAAATCAGAATTAGATTCAGCGATCGCTGCTTTTTGGGTGATGCGATCATCTTTATGAGCGCGATCGGCAAGAATTTGATTAATTCGCGTTGCATGTTCTTCAAACCGTTTCAACTCATCTGCATAGGGATAAGGCAGAGGTGATTGACTGTGCCGAACTGCTTTAAGCGCTTTTTTACTAGCTCTCGCGGCTGGTATTTTGCCTTTAGGCGAACTGCGCTGCTTGCGTTTAGCGGCAGGGTTTAAACGACATTCATCTTCAGTCATGGTGCTTTGAATCGGCATTGACACCACATTATCCTCCGCCACAGGTGTATACTCGGTTTCTGGATAAGGTGGCGGTGCTGAATGAAAAGGCAACTGAATGGGTGATGTTTGTTCTTCCATCGCTGAGGATACCCCCCTATACAAACAATTGGCTATGCAAATAATCGGCGCTGACAGCAGTGATACACCGCAGCTACGCCCCATAATCATAGTACAATTGCACCATGATTGCACGAATCGCTAATGATTTAGCAAAAAATTGCTGTATGGGAAAATGGCGTGGGCGTTCCTAGATTTCAATCACTTCAGAATGGGTTAAAGTTCGTATCAACATCAAAGTAATCTTCTTGTTCTTGTTGTTTTAACCAGCGAGTGAGTGCATAAGTCACTGGCATAAAAACAAGTTCAACTCCACATTTAAATATGTAATTGGATAGAATTAGCATCACGAGTAATTGAGTTGGAACTACATTTGCAAACGCGATCGCACTAAAAATTGCAGTATCAATCAATTGTCCAACTAGAGTAGAACTCATCGTGCGAATCCAAAGATATTTGCCGTGAGTCAATACTTTTAACTTTGCCAAAATAAACGAGTTGGAAAACTCTCCTGCAAAGTAAGCAATTAAACTAGCCGTTACAATTCGAGGAGTAAATCCTAAGATTTGGTCGTAGGCTGACTGATATTGCCATTCTGGTGCAGGGGGCAATGCGCCAACCAAAATAAAGGTAAAAGACATGAGTATTGCTGAAATAAACCCCAACCAAATCACCTTGCGCGATCGCCGATACCCATAAACTTCCGTTAATATATCGCCAAAAATATAGCTGATGGGAAACAGTAAAGTGCCACCATCAAACGTAAAAGGTCCAGCGACTAAAATTTTTGTAGAAGCCACATTGGAAATCAGCAGCACTGCCACAAATAGCGCAGTAATCGTATCTAAATGCTGAAAAGCTCTCACAGCATTCTGATGGACAGGATAGGTCTGGGGTCGATTCATGGGATGCAACTAATCTCTGCGTAGAGTAGGTTACCTCATATTGGGCTGTTCTCTGCTAAGGCATAGCAGCAGATGAATAAGTTAGGACACAAAGATGCTTGAGAAACGACAACGGATGCATAGGTTAGGACACAAAGATGCTTGAGAAATGAGGAATAACAGATAGTTGTTGTCTTGACCTTTCCTTGTATGGCTGTAATGCTCATTGGTAAAGGGCTAGCTCTATGGTTTTCGATTCAAGCAGTGTCGCGATGCCAACTATTCTGGCTCTTGACTTTGATGGGGTCATTTGTGACGGTCGGTTGGAATATTTTCAGTCGGGTTGGCAGACTTATTGCCAGGTTTGGAATGCATCAAATACAGAGCCGCCAGCAGGACTCAGCGATCGCTATAGACGGTTGGCTGCGGTGATTGAAACTGATCGCGATGTAGCGCTTTTAGTCAGAGCGTTGATGTTAGAAATTCCCGACGATGAAATTTTGGACACTTGGTATACCTTGGCTCCGCAGCTTTTGGCAAAAGATCAAATAACAGAAGCCCAAGTGGTTGAGAGATTCATTCAGGTGCGCGATCGCTGGATTGCGAGCGATCGCGCCAGTTGGTTAGCCTGTCAGCCGTTCTATCCCGGTGTTCGCGATCGGCTCCTCAAGATTCTGGCTAGCTCTGTGCAACTGGTGATTGTGACCAATCGATCACAGCGGTTTGCCCAAGAGTTATTTCAGGTACAAGGGATTATCTTACCCGACGAGCAGGTTTACGGGAAGCAAGCACACCGCCCAAAATTTGAGGTGCTGCGATCGCTCAAAGCATCTGGCAATCCCACTATTTGGTTTGTGGAAGACCATGTAAAAGCGTTGCACCTCGTGGAACAACAGCCCGATTTAGGAGACGTGCAAATGTTTTTGACCGACTGGGGGTTTAATACGCCAGCGGTGCGGGCATCCATTCAAACCAATCCGCAAATTCGTTTACTATCCTTGCCCCAATTTTTGCAAGATTTCATCGCTTGGATGTGATCTCAGTTTTAGAGTAGGAAAAATCGCCGCGTTTCTGTCGATCTATGGCAGTGTGCAAGCCAGCTTCAAAGCGATCAGTGGCATCTTCCCAGGTGTAGCCTATAGCCGTTCCATGGGCACGATCGGACATCATTTTCCAGTCTGCCTCTGACAATTGGCAAATCGTTTGAATCGCAGTTGCCATATCAGCAGGATCTTCCGGCTTCACTAGAATGCCGCCGCCCTGTTCCAATAGTTCTGGGGCTGCACCCGCCGGAGTCGCAATCACCGGAGTTCGACATGCCATCGCTTCGAGAATTGGTAAACCAAAGCCCTCAAAGCGACTACCAAATAACCAGACATCACATCGGGAGTAGGTTTCCTGCAACAAACTCTGAGACGGTTGCAAGTAGTGCTCTGATCCGGACGGCAGTGGTAGAGTTTCCACCTCAGAACAGCGTCCAAACGTCACTAAATGCAGATCAGGAACCATCTTCTTAGCAAGCTCAAAAGCTTTCAAACTAATGTCACATCCTTTCCAAAGCTCCTCTGCGTACATCAGTCCGACTGTAGGAACCGTCTGTTTACCTCGTGGAATTGCAAAAAACTGATTTGTGTCGATTCCATTTGCAACATAGGAGACATTATTGTCTTTATATTTCTTTGCGGCAATCTCAGCGAGCCACTCGGCTACTACAATCTTATGCATCGGCAAAGACCAAGTTGCTTCTACCCTTTGCTTTGGCAAGTAGTCAAACACCTCATAGTGTTGAATAAAATATACTTTTGCTCCTTTCGACTTGGACAGTTTGGCGACCCACTCGGCAGTTTCCCACCAGGTTGCAATCACCACATCCGCATCGGGCACATCTGCATCAACAATGGGACAATAGCGCTTCAAAACTTTGAGCGGAACTATACTGTTATCAAAGTGGGAGGGTTCGTCGTTGTTATAGGGAATCCAGCCTTTCTGCTTGAGTACCGATTTTGCCTGTTGTTTGAGAGTCGGGCGAGGTTTTGGAGCCGAGACAACGAATACATCATGTCCCCGCTTTTTAAGCCGCTCTGCATAAATTGCAATCACCCGAATTCCACCCGATAGGTCGGCATGAGGAATGATGAACGTAATTTTCATAGATTGAATAACCTAATAAGTTGAGCGATAAACGGGTTGAACGGTATATAGCAACGGATAAGTAGGTTAGGGCGCAAAGAGCTTTGAGAAATCAGGAATAACGGACAGTTGTTGTCTTGACCTTTCCTCGTACTGCTATGTCCCTGAAACTGTGACTAGACTAACTTAGTCCTCTAATCTAAGTCCTTCAGTAATTTCTCGTATTTGGCTCGTATTTGGTTTGAAGATTGAATTTTTAGTTCAGTGGCATTTAGGAGAGTGCGATCGCTGATTCAACATTGGTAACTTTGAGGATTCATACTGGGGCGATCGCCTGAGTTTAAGTCAAGGTTAATTCAATCTTTCCTTCAGCGTTTATACTGTGAGATTAACCAATTTTTTGGTTCAGCTTTACGAGATTCGGTTTAAGTTTATGAAAACTGCACAAAAAACATCATTTCAGGTTGCATCAATTCCTGATCCCGTACTAACGTTGGGCGACTATGCCCACTCCGTCCTCAGTAAGCAATATCGCAGCATCTTTAAATATGAAAAGAAAGTTCTAGCGGATCACGATCCAGAAGATTTGCACCATATGCGGGTGGGCACACGCAAATTGCGAACTGCATTGCAAGTGTTTGGGGTGGCAGTTCAAATGCCCAAAAAAGCAAACCCGAAACGGGTAAGCGAGATCGCCAAAATTCTTGGCAACCTGCGTGATTTGGATGTACAAATTGCCGCATTGGAAGAGACTTACTTGCCTCTAGTGGATGGAGTTGAAGAAGATTTGCTCCACGAGGCGCTGCAAGTCCTGTATAAACAGCGAAGACAAGCATTTGCCGTGGTTGAACGAACCCTAGCGCGATCGCGCTATCAAGATCTTAAAACTAGCTACCAAGACTGGCTAGAAAACCCCAAATATACGGCTTTGGCAACCTTGCCGATCATTCCTCTACTGCCCGATCTACTCAGTCCGTTGCTTGCCGATTTGCTGCTACATCCGGGTTGGCTGATCCCAGCAAATGCTTCTTCGGCGGTAGGTGGAGAAATTCTCCACGATTTGCGAAAAGCGTGTAAGCACGTCCGCTATCAAG
This sequence comes from Sivoneniella epilithica UHCC 1019, assembly GCF_040830845.1. Taxonomy (NCBI): domain Bacteria; kingdom Bacillati; phylum Cyanobacteriota; class Cyanophyceae; order Leptolyngbyales; family Leptolyngbyaceae; genus Sivoneniella; species Sivoneniella epilithica. The sequence goes on along the minus strand of NZ_JBFPDP010000036.1, from coordinate 17,515 downwards.
CAGAATTTTTTGTGCCCTTTTATAGTCAGCCCTTTCAAGACTGGATTCGAGAGATCAAATTGCTGCAAGATAACTTGGGCAAGCTACAAGATAGCTATGTGCTGCAAGATCTTTTAAAGGAATATTTGCCGAAACGTGCCGAAATGCCAGCGCTACAAGCCACGATTCAGCAAACGAGATCGGAGGCGTTAGCCGATTGGGATACTGTACGGCAGCAATATCTTGATCCGGCATTTCGGAGTTATCTGCACCAAATGTTGCTGGAACCTGTTTTGCCAGTTGTTGAGGAGCCAGCCGTTGAACCAATTGTTGAACCCGTTGTTGAGCTTAAAGCGTCATCAGCCAGCACTCGTAAAAGATCTGCTGCCAAAAAAGTTACTAAAACTACGACAAAAACTGATGTTCCTCCCAAGCCATAATCTTTGCTTGTTTGGTGGATTATCCCTAAAGTAGTGGAATTGGTCTGTAAAGTTTTGAGTAAATCTATCAGGCTGGCGCGTCCGTTGATTCTTAGTCGTTAACAGGCTGTGTACATATAGATGCCAAAGAGACGGCTCAGGTTCAAGAAAATGTACAGCACCTAGAAGAAGTTATTGCCTTGTTTGGCATACTAACCGATTCGCTGTCGATCGCTAACCGAGTGTTGCATTCTGGGGCGATCGCCCAAATTATCGGCTCCGATGCTGATGTTTATCAAATTCATCTAGAAGATGACGCAGAACACGCGGCTGAACGAGATGCGGCTCAACGCAAAGTTGCCCAAAAAAATAAAGAATAGGCGTACCAAAGGGTCAGTTTTTCTCTAGCTTTTTCTTTGCCTCTTTCTCAAACCAGGCAACTACTTGGGCGATCGCTAAGCTTTCAATTTCAACACCAGCTTCCCTAGCGATCCGCTTGAGCGGTTTAAGGGATGAAATGACCAACTGCGAAAAAAATTGGCGAAATTCGCTATCCCCAGTTTTTTGCAAGCTGGCATCTTGATAAACCCATTCTTCAATTTGCGTTGGTTGCAAGCTATCAATAGACGTATTCGCTTGCTGGGCAATTTGCTTCAGCGATCGCAGCGCATAGATGGTCACTCGCGTCGTAAATTTATCGTGCGACGTGAGCAGCGCTTTATCCACTTCAGCACATTCTTCAGGCGTTAAAAAATCAGAACCAGGTTGCATAAAATTTCTTATTATTTTTAATTACTTCGGCTGAATCAGATAGCCACAGCGATGTTCGCCATTCACTAGCCAGTGGGTGCGCTCTACGGTGCAGTCTTGCAGGGCGACCGCAAACATTTCTAACTCGTGCCCACAGACGCTAGGAAACGATTCTGCAATTTGAGAAATGGCGCAGTGATGCTCGGTTAAAACAAATCTCTTGTCTGCCGCTGACCCATCCCCATCAACAGAATGGCACTCTGTCATATATCCTTCTGCTTGGCGAATTTTAGCGAGCTTTTCCACTCGCTCTTTCAGCAAACCGTTTCCCATGCGATCGCGATACTCCAACGCTTTTCGCTCCCACTGTTTTTGCAGAATCGACTTCATCTGCTCTTTGCTCACCGTTTCTGCCAACGTATCTAACAAAGAAATGGCGAACTTGTCGGAGCGATCGGGAAAGCGATCGCGCCCCGCTTGACTTAAACCATACGTGTGGCTAGGGCGACCCATTCCCGACTGCACCGCCTCATGCACAATTAGCCCTTCTTCTTCCATATCTTTTAAGTGACGGCGCACTGCTTGCGGACTGATATGCAAACATTCAGCCAAATTTTGAGCGGTGGCTTGTCCCTGCTTTAAAAGGTATTGCAGGATATCGTGTTTCGTTGAGGGCTGCTGAGTGGTTGTCATTCTCGCGGATCAAGTCAAGACTGAGAAACACAATTTAAGTCTATAAACTAACTTTAGCAACAAAAGTGTTTCTAAAGTGTTTTACAATTAAGGTTAAGCAACAAAGATGTTGTTTTAATTATAAAATTCATTTGTTACATTATTCCACTTGTTATAGTGTTGCCTGCCTCATGAACACTCAAATGAAACCCAGCCAAGCTTCCGAAAAAAGTTTGGAGGCAATGAAAAACTTTTCCGAAACCTATGCCAAGCGCACGGGCACTTACTTTTGTTCTGACCTAAGCGTCACTGCCGTAGTGATTGAGGGACTTGCCAAGCATAAAGATGACTTGGGCGCTCCACTGTGCCCTTGCCGTCACTATGAAGATAAAGAAGCTGAGGCGGCTGCGGTTTATTGGAACTGCCCTTGTGTGCCGATGCGGGAGCGCAAAGAGTGTCACTGTATGCTTTTTCTCACTACTGACAATCCTTTTGTAGGCGACCAACAAGAAATTTCTCTAGAAGAAATTCGTGCTGTCACCAATCAGGCATAGCAATTATTAGATAACGGGTTGGAGATTGAAAGATTAAATACGAAATCTCCAATCTTCAATCCAAAGTCTTTAGTCCCAAATCCGACCATTCAGAGAGAACACTTCGATGACTGCATCCGTTCAAAATCTGGTTAACCAGCCTTATAAATATGGCTTTGTCACCAACATTGAATCCGATACGATTCCTCGTGGCTTAAGCGAAGACGTGGTTCGTCTGATTTCTAAAAAGAAAAATGAACCTGAATTTATGCTGGAGTTTCGTCTGAAAGCCTATCGCCAATGGCTGAAGATGACTGAGCCAAACTGGGCTGAGGTGGGCTATCCCGCGATCGACTACCAAAATATCATTTACTACTCTGCGCCTAAAGTGACAGAGAAGAAAAAGAGTCTGGACGAAGTTGATCCTGAATTGCTGGATACCTTTGAAAAGTTGGGTATTTCTTTATCTGAACAAAAGCGGCTGACCAATGTGGCGGTGGATGCGATTTTTGACAGCGTTTCGATCGCCACTACCTTCAAAGAAAAACTGGGCGAAGTTGGCGTTATCTTCTGTTCCATCTCCGAAGCCGTTCACGACCATCCCGAACTAATCAAAAAATATCTGGGTAGCGTTGTGCCTGTCGCAGACAATTACTTTGCAGCCCTGAACGCGGCAGTCTTTAGCGATGGCTCCTTTGTCTACATTCCCAAAGGCACGAAATGCCCCATGGAGCTTTCCACCTATTTCCGCATCAACAACGGTGACTCAGGACAGTTCGAGCGGACGCTAATCGTTGCAGAAGAAGGTAGTTCCGTCAGCTATCTAGAAGGCTGCACTGCTCCTATGTATGATACCAATCAGCTTCACGCGGCGGTCGTGGAACTCGTGGCAATGGATAACGCCGACATCAAATACTCCACCGTGCAAAACTGGTACGCCGGAGACAAAGAAGGCAAAGGCGGCATCTTCAACTTTGTCACCAAACGCGGGTTGTGCCAGGGCATAAACTCCAAAATCTCCTGGACTCAGGTAGAAACCGGGTCAGCCATTACCTGGAAATACCCAAGCTGTGTGCTGGTGGGCGACAACTCCGTCGGTGAGTTCTACTCGGTGGCGTTGACCAACAACTACCAACAAGCGGACACAGGTAGCAAAATGGTTCACATTGGCAAGAATACCAAAAGCACGATTATCTCAAAGGGCATTTCCGCTGGCAATTCTCAAAACAGCTATCGCGGCTTGGTCAAAATTAATCCCAAAGCCACAGGCGCACGCAACTATTCCCAGTGCGACTCGATGTTGATTGGCGACAATGCTCAGGCAAATACGTTCCCCTACATTCAGGTGCAGAATGACAAGGGCAGAGTGGAACATGAGGCTTCCACTTCCAAAATTGGCGAAGATCAACTGTTTTACTTTAAACAGCGCGGCATTTCAGCGGAAGACGCAGTTTCGATGATCATCAGCGGTTTTTGTCGCGATGTCTTCAATCAACTGCCAATGGAATTCGCCGCTGAAGCCGATAAGCTCCTCGCCCTCAAACTCGAAGGCAGCGTGGGTTAGAAATAATTTTGGGAACTCTAGTTTAGGTAGTTTCATGAACTAGAGAGTAAAACGATGGTACGTTATTGTGCTGGTGATATTGTTGCAGTGAAAGACCGCTTTGAGTTAGTTGGTCGCATTGTCGAAGTTGATGCTGTAGGGAAAGGATACAAAGTAGATACGGGAAAGGGGGTCGTTTACCGTTATGACAACGAGGTTGTTTCAATTCAAGGACAAACGTCAACTACTTCACGAGAAGCAATTAGTAAAATTGATAATGTGGGAAAAGGAGTGCCGGGATTCTCTAATGTTCATCAACCAGTTATTGATTTCTTGAAGAGCAACACAGCCTTAGCACAAACCTTCGCTATGTATGTTACGAAGATACCGTCAGACGTTTTAGCTTCTTGTTTAGAAGTTATTAAAGAAGGTGGAGTAGAGGTCAAGATTACCATCAACATCAATTTAATTAATATCAAGTTGGGCTAAGTTTTTTCAAGAGACGTTTTTAATGGATAAAGCAAGCATGGGATTGGTTTACGCAGATATTGAACTTGTTCGTGGTGCTGATTTAATCTTGGTTGAAGAAGGTTATTTGAACCAGGATCAAGTCCGCAAAATTTACGTTCGAGCGATGGTAGACAGCGGAGCCACCATGCTTGCAATTCCTGAATTTGTGAAGAAACAGCTTGATTTACGTCGTGTTAGAGAAATTGAAGCTGAAATGGCAGATGGTTCGAGTTCAATATTTGAAGTTGTTGCTCCAGTTGGAGTTCGATTTGAAAACCGTGATGTTTTAGTGGAAGCTTTAGTTATTCCAAACAGCAATAAGGTTTTGTTAGGTGCAATTCCAATGGAAGGAATGGATGTGCTGATCGATCCGAAACGAGAACGGCTGATTGTAAATCCTGAAAGTCCTGATGTTGCTCGAATGTTATTAATGTAAAGTGTTGGATTGATTTTGGTAAAAGCGATGGTTCAGACTGTACAAGCTAGAAATGTTACATTGCGCGACTTGATTGATAATTTCAAGTTGGAGCTTGTGCAAGATGAGCAGTTTTTTCGGGAATGGCAAGATGATTTATCAAGCATTTCTGATGCTGAAAAAGCATTTTTAGATCTGGTTAAACAGAGTTACTTTAACTTGATCGAGTATCCGCCACTCTTAGAAAAAACAGTTCAGATTACTATTTTGAGTCCGCTTCTATTTGCGGGTGGTTTTTTTCTGCCGCCGTTCCATATTCGATCTGAGAAGTCGATTGAAGTTACGGCAGAAGATGAAGGAATAATCCTTCGAGGACAAGCCGATTTAATCATTCTGAAAGATGATTTATGGGTACTCGCGATCGAGTCTAAAGAAAATTCTTTTTCAGTGGAAGTTGGGTTGGCTCAGTTGTTGACCTATATGCTGGCAGCGCCTAACGCTAAAAGCCATCCTAGTTTTGGATTGATTGTGGCAGGCGGGAGTTTTATGTTTATCAAGCTAGTTTGTGGAGAGCGAAATCAATATGGGCGATCGCGCATTTTTGAGATTGCGAATCCCGGAAATGAGCTTTACACAGTATTGGCAATTTTGAAGCGATTAGGACAGTTATAGAAGTTTCTTCTATCGTGGATTTGAGATGCAGTGAGGGAGTTTAAAAGCGGTGATTCAAGAAAACAGTGAAGTGATTTTGTCGGTGAAAGATTTGACGGCTGAGGTGGATGGAGTTTCCATTCTCAAAGGGTTGAATCTGGAAGTCAAAGCGGGAGAGATTCACGCGATTATGGGACCGAATGGATCAGGGAAAAGCACCTTTTCTAAAGTGTTGGCAGGGCATCCTGATTACACTGTGACGGGTGGAGAAATCACCTATTTAGGACAAAATTTGTTGGAGTTGGAAGCAGAAGATAGATCGCGTTCTGGCATCTTTCTCGCCTTCCAATATCCGATCGAAATTCCTGGGGTTAGCAACCTTGATTTTTTGCGCGTCGCCTACAACTCCAAACGCAAATTTGCGGGTTTAGATGAACTCGATACCTTCGATTTTGAAGACTTGGTGCAGCAAAAGCTGGATGTGGTGCAGATGAATCCGGCATTCCTCGATCGCAGTGTGAATGAAGGCTTTTCTGGGGGCGAAAAGAAGCGCAATGAGATCTTGCAGATGGCGCTACTGGAGCCGAAACTGGCGATTTTGGATGAAACCGATTCTGGACTCGATATCGATGCGCTTCGGATTGTGTCGAGCGGTGTGAACCAGTTGACTACACCTGATAATGCCGTGGTGTTGATTACTCATTATCAGCGCTTGCTTGATTACATCGTGCCGGACTATGTGCATGTGATGGAAGGTGGGCAGATTGTCACGACTGGCGGCAAAGAACTAGCGCTAGAACTGGAAGAGCGCGGCTACACCTGGATTCGCGAAGAAGCGGAGGTCGCAGCACGATGATTGAACTATCGACTGTTTCTGAAGTGGGTAAAGTGGGACATTCTAGTAAAGGCGATCGCGCTGCTTATCTACAAGCCTTGCTCAATCTGCGGCTTCCACTGCCTGAGTTATTGATTGGATTGCAGGTGATTCGCGATCGCGCCACTGCAAGAGTCCAAGAACTGGCGCTGCCCTCTACTCGCGATGAAGCATGGCGGTTTGCAGATTTAACTCCACTACTACAAGCCGAGTTGCAGCCTGTAGATGCCCATCCAACTTTGGGATTTTCTCACATCAAGCCGTTTATCATTCCAGAAGCGGTCAGTAGTCGCCTCGTGTTTGTCAATGGCGTGTATGATCCAGCGTTGTCGGCAGTGGATGGTTTGCCCGATGGAGTGTTAGTCACCAATCTATCAACAGCAGCAGGGTTCAAAGACTTCTCAACTCATCTTGCTCAACAGCCGGGAGCGGAAGAGGTGTTTACAACCTTGAATACTGCTAGCTTTACGGATGGTGCTGTAATTTGGGTTGAAAAAGATCAGGTTGTTGATATCCCCATTCAAATTTTGTACGTCTCAACGGCAACTCAACCTGCGATCGCCCATCCCCGTTGTCTAGTGGTTGTTCAACCTGGCAGCAAGCTCACCCTAATTGAAGAGTTTGTCGCGCTGCATGAAGGTGTCTATTTCACCAATTCCGTTACAGAAATCGTAATTTCAGATAGCGCTGAAGTCAATCACACGAGAGTACAGCAAGATAGCGCTGAAGCGTTTCACATTGGCAAAACGATCGCGACTCAAGCCCAAAATTCTCGCTATATCGGTAATGCGATTAGCTTTGGCGGCAAGCTCTCTCGTCATAATCTAGAGGTTTATCAAACGGGCGAACAGACAGACACAGTGTTGAACGGGCTGACCATGATTACAGGCGATCAGGTCAGCGATACTCATAGCGCGATCGCCTTCACCAAGCCCCACAGCACCAGCCATCAGCTTCACAAATGCATTGTCGATGATCACGCCCACGCGATTTTCAACGGTAAGGTCTTGGTGCCTAAAGCCGCCCAACTCACCAACGCCGGACAATTGAGCAAAACCCTGTTGCTATCGCCCAAAGCGCGCATCGATACCAAACCTCAACTTGAGATTGTTGCTGATAACGTCAAATGTGCCCACGGAGCCACGGTTAGCCAACTCGACAACGACGAGGTATTTTATCTGCAAAGTCGTGGTATTGATGAAGCAAATGCTCGGCAACTGCTGACCTATGCCTTTGCCTACGAGGTAATTGATCAAATCCCCGTTGCCTCATTAAAAGACCGACTGAGCGCGAACTGTCAAGTCAGCACTTAAGCGATCGCTCGACCTCAACAGTCCTAACACTGCTAATCCCTTATTCTTTTTGCGCTATGACCTTCACTCAAGCTAAAACCCTTGCTGCAACTGTTCACAATGATTTCCCTGTTCTCAGTCAGGAAGTGAACGGTAAACCATTGGTGTATCTGGACAACGCCGCCACATCTCAAAAGCCGATCGCAGTATTAAACGCCCTGCGTTACTACTATGAACACGACAACGCCAATGTGCATCGGGGCGCACATACCCTCAGTTCCCGCGCTACGGATGCCTACGAAGGCGCACGAGATAAGATTGCTGCCTTTATCCACGCCGCTTCTCGCAATGAAATTATCTACACCCGCAACGCCAGCGAAGCGATTAATCTGGTTGCCTATAGCTGGGGCATGAGCAACCTGCAACCCGGTGACGAGATTATCCTGACGGTGATGGAACACCATAGCAATCTAGTGCCGTGGCAGTTTGTGGCTCAGAAAACAGGTGCAGTGCTGAAGTTTGTCCAACTCACTGATACGCAAGAATTTGACTTTGAGCAGTTCAAATCGCTGCTGTCGGACAAAACGAAACTTGTATCTGTAGTGCATGTTTCTAACACGCTAGGCTGTATCAATCCGGTGAAGGAAATCTGCGCGGAGGCACATCGCTATGGGGCAAAGGTGCTGATCGATGCTTGCCAAAGTGCGCCCCACTTGCCACTTGATGTTCAGGATATCGATTGTGATTGGCTAGTGGCTTCTGGACATAAAATGTGTGCGCCGACGGGGATTGGCTTTCTCTATGGCAAGTTGGATTTGCTAAACGCCATGCCTCCGTTTATGGGCGGCGGTGAGATGATTGCCGATGTGTTTTTTGATCACTCGACTTACGCCGAACTGCCGCATAAGTTTGAAGCAGGAACCCCCGCGATCGCAGAAGCGATTGCTCTTGGTGCTGCGATCGACTACCTGAGTGCGATCGGCATGGACAAGATTCACGCCTACGAAGAAGAACTCACCGCTTACCTGTTTCAACAGCTTGAGCAAATTCCCAACCTGCAAACCTTGGGACCTAAACCCAAAGCAGACGGTAGCGGACGAGCAGCCTTAGCAGCGTTCACTGTAGGCGATGTTCATGCCAATGATCTATCCACCTTGCTCGATCAAGCAGGGGTGGCAATCCGTTCAGGACATCACTGTACTCAACCCCTCCATCGCCTTTTGAATATCTCTTCTTCTGCCCGTGCCAGCCTCTACTTCTACAACACTCGCGAGGAGATCGATGTCTTCATTGCCGAGTTGAAGGAAACTGTGGAGTTTTTTAATGGCATTCTCAGCTAAGTCTAGTTCGTTGAGTTGATAAACCTATCAGCATGAAGGAATTCTGTATAGAGCCAGCTAACAGCTAACTGGTGGCAGTTTGAATGGCAAGTAGGGACAATTCCTTTCAACCACAACAGATTTTTACCTTGGGCAAACATCGAAAGCTAACTCATGCCGATAAAAACACACGTTGAATTCTGCAAAAAAGTTCATGTGTCCCAAAATTACAGGCGTTTCTTTCAATTCAGTCCAAGCAAATGCAAGTAGAACAGGAGGCAATTGCGCGATCGCACCAGACACAATCAAGCCTTGTGAATTGCTTTGGGCTAAGTTTCCGCTCAGTGGAATGGAAACAGTTTGATTTTCCCAGACTGCTCCTAGCTGAACACCAACCTCGTAAGGCAAAACATTGACACTCGCACCTGTATCCAACAATGCCATCACTTCCAGAGAACAATTCCCCAGCATAAGAATCAAAGGTAAATAGGGCATGATCACTGATCGCCCAAAATTGTCAGTTCGTTCAGTGAATGAATAGCGTTGCCCATCACGCATTGGATGATTCCTTCGCTTTAGCCAGAAGACCTGACAGTGCTTCAACCGCTGCATTATCTGCTTGAGGCGACCATACCACTGCTCCAGTGGAAGCAAGTTTCTGGAGCAGCATAGCCTCTGAATCACCTTCTCCAGAATTTAGGCTACATCCATCTTCTTTGGCAACAGCCAAGAGGAGAAAGTGGATCAGTCGAAGCTTATCTTGATGAGATAACTGATTAACAGTGGGCAACAGTTCGCTGAGTGACATATTGCTTGTTTCGGATGCAATGAGTTATTCCATTGTAATCCTACTCCTGCCATCAAACTCAGACGACATCCTGGCAATAGTTCCAGACCGATTTTTAATGCCGAGTTGAAAGAGACTGTAGAGTTTTTCAACGGCATTCTCAGCTAAACCATCAATGATTCTTTCGCTATAGCCAGAAGCCCTGACAGTGCCTCAACCGCTGCCCTATGTAGATAGTTATTGTCGCCGTTCCATCTTTTTCAGCGCGTTTTGAATTTCTGCATCATCTGGAGCAAGTTGAGCCGCTCGACGAAGGTTTGTAATTGCCTCATCCAAATTTCCCTGATTTACAAGTGCATTGCTCAGACTATAGTAAGAATAAGGACTGTTGGGGTTGAGTTGAATGGCACGGCGATAATTTGAGATTGCTTCAGTCAAATTTCCTTGCTCTGCCAGTAAGTCGCCCAAACTAGCGTAATTACCAAAGAATTTTGGATTACGTTGAATCGCTCTTTGGTAAATGGTAACCATATCACTCAACCGATTTCGTGCTTTGAGAACCCCACTCAGGTTCAGAAAATCAATTTCAGGGTGACCAAGATTCATCTCGACTGCTTTAAGGTAAGCGTCAAGAGCCACATTATGCTTACATAGTCCCCCTAAAGCCACACCCATCCCAACATAAGCATCTGCACTTACTGCTGTATTCTTTCTATCACTCAAGGGTCTAGCATTCTCGGCTATTTGTATCGCAGCTTGATAATACTCAATTGCTTCTCTATACCGTTCTTGTAGTGTCGATACACGACCTAAACCCAAATTAGCAAATGCTTTTAAGATATCGTCTTTAGCTAAGTTTAAAGTATTCTGATAAGCCTTAGTAGCATCTCTATAGAAGCGTGCTTCTAGATCCGCGCTGATTTTATTTCTGTGGTGGAAATATTCTGCTAAAAATGCGTCACCTAACTCCAGGTTGATTACTGGATCTCTTGGATTACGCTGATAAGCATCTTGATAGGGAATCGAAGAAAAATCAATCCGCCCAAATCCAGAATTTCCAAGAAGCTTATTAAAAATTATAAATTTGTAAATCTCAGTACCTGTTTTCGGCGAAGGTACACAAGACGAGCTTTGTGCAGATAAACCCCACATCGGTAAATACAACCTTTGATCCAACCTGTAACGCTCAATTGGGTCAGTGGGTTGAGCAACTCCAATCTGCATTGGAAGAAAGCTAGACGCGATTGCGAGGACAATTGAACAGTTAATTCTTTTCATAAAGATCGATATCGATTTAACTTTTTCATTATGTCTATAACTATCAGCTTTCACTACTGCACATATTGCAAAATTCCACGGGCGATCGCCTGGGCAATGCGGGTGCGATCGCTTGGATTAGCTAATCGCGCTGCATCCTCTGCTCCAGTTACAAACCCTACCTCCACCAAAGCAGAAGGCATCGGTGTATTTCTCAGCACATAAAAGTTTGCTTGTTTGACTCCGCGATCGCGCGCACCCAGTGCTTGCACCAAATTAGTTTGAATGCTCCGGGCGAGCGATTGTCCTTCACCCGCATAGTAAAAGGTTTCAATTCCACTTACATCGGGACGACTGGCAGTGAAAGCATTGGCATGAATGCTGACAAACACATCGGCATTTGCCTGTTCTGCAAACTGAACCCGTGGCGCTAGCTCGATTTCCTGATCCCGCGATCGCGTCATCACAGCATTGACTCCTTTCTGCTTTAGCAATGCCACCACCTGCTGTGACACCGACAGCACCACCTCTTTTTCCTGTAACCCACCAATGCCAACGGCTCCAGGATCACCACCCCCATGCCCCGGATCGATCACCACGGTAATACCACTTTTAGGAATAGGCGCTGCGATTGGGTTCGGGTTACGCGAGGGGTTAGTGGTAGGAGCAGGCTGTCTAGAAGGCACCTCACTAGCTTGCATCGGCAAGATCATCGCTTGCAAATTATTACGGTTCAAAATCTGCTGCAACTCGATCGCCTTACCTTGTTCCTGAAACAAACCGACCTGAATGACAGTTTGCCCATTAACGGTCGTGCGAAATGCGCCCGGAGCCACAGCACTCACTTTGGCAGCATCGCTACCATTCACCACTACTCGATAGGCTAGCTTGCTATTGGAAGTCGAAGGTTGAGTGATGGGGGAAGGAGTGGGCTGATTCGGCAGAGGTGGCAGTTTGCCAGGAGTGGTCACGATTGGAGAAGGGTTTGTAATAGGAGCAGGCTGTCTAGAAGGCAGTTCGCTTGCTTGCACAGGTAGGATCACCGCTTGCAAATTATTACGGTTCAAAATCTGCTGCAATTCGGTCGCCTTACCTTGTTCCTGAAACACGCCAACCTGGATGACACTTTGTCCATTTACCGTCGTGCGAAATGCGCCCGGAATCACTGCACTCACTTTGGCAGCATCGGTATTATTCACCACCACTCGATAGGCTAGCTTGCTATTGGAAGTTGACGGCGAGGTAAGAGTGGGTTGATTGGGCAGTGGCGGCAGTTTGCCAGGAGTGGTCACGGTTGGATAAGTAGGAAAAGTTGGCACTGTAGGAATTACTACCGCAGAACCGGGCGATCGCGAATATGGAAAGTTTCCACCCGTAGATGGCGGCTTCACGGTTGGCGCATTAATCGGCACGGTGGGAACCACAAAAGAGCCAGGAGCCGCCATTGCAGTGTTGGCGAATCCAAAAGGACTCAGGGCGATCGCGCTCCAAGCTAAAAATCGAAGAGAAGAAATATTCATGGGCGGTGTGTGAGGTGCTACTTGCATACAAACTCCACCTCACACAGCCGATCCGGATGAAACCAGGCGATCTCGATCGAACTCAGAGTAAGAGTGCGCTTCGCAAACCTGAAACTGCTTTAGAGATTCGGTTTTTGCTATTTTCTGAGGCTGAGATTTCTCAAGCATTACGGTATGCTGACAACACTCGAAAATTTCAGCGATCGCCGAAGCAGTTTAGCCTTGAGCATTTAACCGCATAGTCTACTATTCTCAATTTCACCTTACTTTTAACCTTACTTTTTACTTTATTTGCTAATCCTATGCCTGCATTTGATAATCAACCGCTTCAAGCAATTCGTAGTGCTTTTTTAGACTTTACCGACGATCCGTTTTATACGGCTGAATCGGACAGTGTGCGCTATATTTCTGACGGATTACTAATTGTTGAAAATGGCATAATCACGGATTTTGGCGAATATAACACTCTGCGATCGCAGTATGCTCACATTCCAATTACAACCTATCCAGACCGACTGATTATGCCGGGATTCATCGATACCCACGTTCACTATTCGCAGTATGAAATGATTGCTGCCTATGGCGAACAGCTTTTGGAATGGCTCAGCAAATATGTGTTTCCAACAGAGAGAAAATTCAAAGACAAAGCCCATGCTGAAAAAATTGCCACCTTGTTTTTTGATGAATTGATAAAACAGGGAACTACAACTGCGCTTGTGTTTGCCACGGTTCATCCAGAATCTGTCGATGCTTTTTTTGAAGAAGCCAGTCGCCGAAATTTGCGAATGATTTCTGGCAAAGTATTAATGGATCGCAATGCCCCAGACTACATTACCGACACTCCAGAAACCGCTTACGAAGACAGCAAAAAGTTGATTCAAAAATGGCATAAAAATGGGCGTTTATTGTATGCAGTTACGCCGCGATTTGCCCCCACTAGCACCCCTGAACAACTCCATACTGTCGCAAAGCTGCTGCAAGAATTTCCGGATATTTATCTGCAAACCCACATATCAGAAAACAAAAAAGAAGTGGCATGGGTAGCGGAACTATTTCCAGAAAGTCAAGGATATTTGGATGTGTACGATCGCGCCGGACTGGTCGGCGAAAAATCGATCTTTGCCCATGGTATTCACCTAACGGATGCAGAATTTGAACGGTTGTCCAATGCAAAATCTGCGATCGCCTTTTGTCCTACTTCAAACTTATTCTTAGGCAGCGGTTTATTTAAACTTACTCAAGCAAAATCCAGCCAGCATCCCGTGAAAGTCGGCTTTGGCACCGATGTTGGCGCAGGAACCAGCTTTTCGATTTTACATACGGCACATGAAGCCTATAAAGTTGCCCAACTTCAAGGCGAATCTTTGTCGGCATTCAAGGCGTTATACCTTGCCACGTTGGGCGGAGCAAAAGCGCTTTCCCTAGAGGACAAAATTGGTAACTTTAATCCTGGGAAAGAAGCCGATTTTATTGTGTTAGATCCCAAAGCTACAACCTTGATGGCAACCCGAAATCAAAGTTTTCCTGCCCAATCGCTAGAAGAATTAGCCCAACCCCTTTTTGGATTGATGATGTTGGGCGACGATCGCGCCATTCAAGCGGTTTATATCGCTGGGAAATTAGCTCATTCCTTGGCGGCTATTTAGCGTCGAGTTTTCATTATCAATAGACTCAAAATGAGAACTGCTGGCAAATACACCTGTATTGCTTGATTTTCGATCGCGGTATGATAGTAGACAAGCGCTAGGGTGAAAATCGGGCATGACGACAGAACAAGATAATCGGGAACCGACGCTATCTGATGTGATTGAGAAACTCGATAAACTGACTCAAGATCAGGATCGATTTAATGAGCGATTCAGTAACTACCAGCAAGCAACACAGTGGTTAGTGCAGTTGGCTTTTACACTGATTGCGTCGGCAACTTTAACGTTGATTATTACGGTTGTTTTGAGACGCTGACAGGTAGATAAAACTCGCTAAGAACAATAAAACTATTCATCTATTCCCTTTGTCTGATACAACAATGCCAACTTCAAACCCTTCCCAATCGCTGGATACCACTTTTGTCGCCACGCTGAGTCAAGCCGCCACAGCATTTCAGGGGACTGGGAAGCGCCCTAAGGCTCAAACAGTGATTGCTGCAATGCTAGAAGCCGAAAAAGTCGCGAAGCATCAGCGAATAGCTTATCCCTTAGAAGCATTGTTGGGTCATTGGCGGCTATGTTTCACAACGCTGTCAAAAGTGAATGGGCGTTGGCGCAGCCTCTCCACTGGAGAATCGCTCCAGGCTGCGAAAGGCATTTATGTACCTAAAATCGCCCAAGCGCAGATTTCCTTTACCCACCCTGTTGAGAGTGAGCCAAACAGCCCCACGGGTGAAATTGGTAATCAAATTCAGGTAGGCTCCATTCTGTTTCGGCTTACAGGACCATTTCGCTATCCCGGTAAGAAAAACCTGTTGATGTTTGACTTTAACGAAGTACAGTTTTCTGTATTCGGAAAACCTCTCTATTCTGGTAGCTTTCGCAGCGGGACTCAAACGATCGCCGTTGAACAGCAGGCGATCGCCAAACTACCCTTTTTCGCATTCTTCCTGATCACTGAAAACTTCATTGCAGCACGAGGACGCAGTGGCGGACTTGCCTTATGGGTGCGATCGCCCCACATTGATTGCAGAATTTCAGATTGCAGAATTTCAGCAAAGTAGGAATCGTCTTTGAATATGCTAGATGAGTCGGCTAGGCTGTAGGCATGTGAGCAAAGTTGCTAGTTATCATTGCAACTTGCAGCAGGATTTCTGCCGATCTACAAACAATACACAAATGCAGAGAGTTCCTATCTATTTACCAAAACTGCCACAGAGCATTTCAGTCTATCCAACCAAAATGGGGTGTTACCCAGAAAATTGCTGCATAACTCTCTAAATATTAGGTGTTATAAAGAAAGTCTCAGTAGAATAATCTGTTAGGCGCTCTGAACCTGACTTGGGGCGCACTCAAAAGACTACTTGTGAAAATAGTAGGATGCGAGTGAATCGTAAGATTGATATTCAAAGGAGAAACATCATGCCTAACCAACAATGGTTGACCGTAGGTGCTAGTGCCTTGATAGCTGGCACCGTAGTATCTGTTGCACTTCCCTCTGCTAAACCAATTGCTTTTGTAGCCGCGAGTACAGCAGGTGCGGTTGGAGGAACGCTTCTGACTAGATCACAAAAGATATCTTCTTCAACGTTCGCAGTACTAGAATTATCAAATGAGCAAATTATTGGCTCCTTAACTAGATTAGAGCATCTACTGATAGATAATAAAGATGGATTGATAGTGCTAAAAAGCCAAATTGATGAAGTGAGAAGTAACATACTTCAGCCTACATCAGTTATGAATCCAGTTCAAACCGATCAAGCTCTGATAGAGGAAAAGGAAAACGTTTCTGAGCAAGAAACAGCAAAGATTTCAAATATAATTGATTGGCTAAAAGCTCTCAACTTATCTGTTGAAAGTTACAAAGAGCCTCAACAAGTGGATGCTCTATTTGACAGCGTAGCTATGCCTCTTGGTCAACAATATAGTACCCTTAAAACGTTTCATCGACAAATAAAATTTAATATAAGTAAAGGTGGAGAATTTAGCTTTAGATTGAATGAAAAAAACAGGGAAGATATCAATAGAATTACCAGTTTTTGTAAGTTATTAAATGATCGCTCCTTCTTACCTTGTCGGTATCTGCCGTCTCAAAAAATCATATTAGCGAAGCCTCCTACTAATCCCAATATGATCAATTTTTTCACAGGTGACTGGTTTGAATCGTTTGTTTATCAGCAAATATGTAAATTTCTTTCAGGCAGTGGACTTGAATATATTAGCCTTAGACAAATCACAGGTACTTTTGACAACGGCAGAAATTTTGAGTTAGATATTTTTTTCCTGATTGATAATCAACCTCTTTGGATAGAGTGTAAAGCTGGTCGGGACTACAATGAGTATTTGACAAGGTACACTAAGCTGAGAAAGCTTATGAGAATTCCTAAGGAAAGAGCTTTCCTGGTTATAGCGGATTTGAGCAGTGAGCAAGCTGTTGATTATACAAGTTTATGGGAAATTACAGTAGCAAGCATAGATAGCTTCATTGAACTAATAGGTAATGCTCTGGGTTTAGAAAACAATCAAGAGCATAAGCACCAAAATACTAAAGAATTACAAACAGCAGAGATACCAAGAATTGGCAAGAACGAACTACTGAAATTTTTTAACAAGAAATCTCTGCATCCATATCCAGAATATCGAAATGCTATTATTGATGGACTGGTTGAAGTATTTAGGAGTTTGAATCAGTTAATAACAATGAATCAGATTAAGGATAGATTGTCAGAGAATACGCAAATAGCGAGATCAAAAATAAATGATATTCTTCGTGCCCTCATGCGTTCTGACTGTTTGTTAGATAAGGCTGGAGAATCAATACCTTCATATACGACTCCAATATCATCGCTTTTGTCCTTAGACCCAACGATTTTAGAACAGAAATGCATTGAAACTTATGCTTCGACAGTTCTAGCCGTTAATCCAAATTACTTTGATGATTCTAGAAATAGAAGAGAATTTAAAGAAACTACAGGTGGAGAAGTACCTGACAGGGAAGTAATTAAATGTTTATTAGAGAAGGAGGAAGTTGAACCAACAGAGGGCGAATAGATTCAGTGATTAGTGCTTTAACACGAGCGGTCTAACAACCGTGTTGTAGCGGATGGTATAGATATCTTGGTGGTAGTGCAACGATTACTTGTCGGTGCTAAATATAACGGTTAGTTCTAGCAGCAATTTGAGGTGTAATTCAAGTATTTTTAACAGGCTTAAAGCGATCGCTCAACTAAAATGCGAGGGAGCATCTCAAAGTTGCAGAAATAGATTAATACCGCCAGAATAAGGGCTGTTGTATTGAGTCCAATGATGACACCCGAAGATGAGCAAGCCCTCGTTAGCCATGCCCGC
>NZ_JBFPDP010000035.1:0-57024 GCF_040830845.1 Sivoneniella epilithica UHCC 1019 | reverse complement strand
CTCCAGGCGTTACAAGTTCTTGGAGAGATTTTATTTGTTTTGCGCCTGCTGCCGATTCTAACTAGCAACTTGAGTTACTACTCACTGCTGCCACCACCGCAATGCTCTCCCCTGGGCAAAGTGATTTGGCTTTCGATCTGCGGCTTGTTTCACCCGCTGGCGAGGTGATCTACACGCCGCGAATTTGGCTAGCGATTAGCGATCGGGTCACCGTATGAATCTGATTTTTGAAGATGAGATCATCACCCTGCAACTGGCAGAGCAGGGCATCCAGGGACCACCGGGCTTACCCGGATCAGCCGCCCCTCCCCAATCAGCCGAAGCGGATGAAGCGATCGCCCCTAATCAGGCGATTTATCTCAAAGCCAATGGGCACTGTGCCCTAGCCATAGCCAACGATCCAGCCAAATCACGGGTAGCCGGATTTGCCATTACCAGTGCTAATCCAGGATTCACCTGCGAATATCGCCCTGATGGGCTGATCGAAGGATTGAGCGGCTTGAATCCCGGCTCTATCTACTATCTTTCCAATTCCATCCCTGGGCAGATTACCCAGATTTCCCCTGCCACGGGCTATCTTGCCCCTATTGGGCAAGCGTTCACCAGTTCCAAGCTGAAATTCAAGTTTTACCCTGTCGTTCGTCTCTAAGGAGCCTTTATGCCTGCTTACAAGCCTCTCGTATTAGTTGATGGAGAACTCGCCCAATTGCAATCGGGTGACACATTGGATGTCACCGTTAGCGCTGCGGATGAGGCTACCCTCACCAATGGCTCTGGTAGCTCAGTACCCATCGGCACCCCGGTATACATTTCCGCCGCCTCTGCCTGCCAGCCATCTCGCGCCAATGCTTCAGGCACGGCAAAAGTAATCGGCTTAGTTGCGGCTACTTCCGTTGCCGCCGCCGCAACAGGTGCAATTCGCAAAGATGGCACCCTGGTAGGCACTACCGCTCAATGGGATGCCATCACTGGGCAGACTGGAGGATTAACCCCTGGCGCAACATACTTTTTGAGCGAAGCCACCGCAGGCAGGCTCACAACTACAGCCCCTACTACAGGATGGGTGCTGTCCATAGGAACTGCCCTCAGCACTACGGATTTTGAGATTCAAATTGGCGAGAGAGTACGTCTGTAGTATGGCTGCCAGAAAACCACTTATTTACAATGCAGGGCTGGAGATTCTCCAGCCCTCAGACGACCTCTGGGATACTATTCAGCTTTCCTACACCCTCGCCTCTGGTGCCGGCAGCGGCACCTCTACACAGGGCTGGAATACCTTCCCGCTGAACACAGAAAATTTAGACACGGGAGGACATTGCAGCCTCAGCAGCAATCGATTCACGCTAGCCGCAGGCACCTATGAATTTTTTGATGCAAGATTTCGGCGATTTTGCGTGAATGGCACTGCATTCGGACACTTGATCCGAGTGCGAAATATCACCGATTCTGCTGATGTATCGGGGCTGATTTGCCAAGGATGCTATGGATCTTTGGAAATGATTTTAGGCATTTCCGGAAAATTTACTTTGGCGGCTAGCAAGGCGCTGGAGATTCAAATATATGCGAATGCTCAAACTAGCTTTGCCTGGGGTGTTACAGGCAGCGTCGCAGGCTATAGCGAAATTTATGGCTCTTTTGGCTTATACAAATCGCCATGAGCCTAGACGATCGCTCCATCCGAGAATTGCGGCGACTCGCCAGCGCCAGGGGCATTGAGAAATATAGCCGCAAAAGCAAGGCAGAACTGATTGCCCTGCTGCAAGCATCCGAGCCAGCCACCCCAGCCGCTCCGGTCATCGTGGCTCGAATTACCATAGAGCTTTTTGAATCGCCCCAAGGGTGATCCCCCGCGATCCCCCGGCTCAAAAATCATTTTTACGCCCAATCCCTCACAAACCATCCCGCGTTCGTTCTAGGGCATCCTCGAAGGTCTATCAAAATATGGGTCGTTTCAAAAACAAAGTTGCAGATAAGCTCTGCTATTACGCAGAGCTTTATCCTGACCTTGATCTGGGTGTTTGGGGCACTGTGAATCAAGATCAGCCCCCATTATGTGTCTGTGGCAAGAGCCAGATTTTGTTGATTTGGTTTCCCAAAGGAATCAAAAGAATCTGCTTGGAATGCGATCGCGTTTTGTCTCCCATGGGAGACACTGCTACAGCGCAAAGAATTCCTCAGTGATTTCCTGTAGCTCCACAATCACTTGGGGCAATGCATTCCCCTGGGCATCGATCGGCAAAAACGGACGTGCCGGAATATTCCTTTTGGGTGCGCCGAAACAGTGAATCGCCCCTAAGCTGTAGGCTCCTACTTGCTGATTGGTGCCCACTACAGCGCCCGTAGGTGTGGCTTGGGCGGCAATGGTGGAATACAGCGTTCCCGTCTCTCTCAGGATTTGATTTTTCCGCTTTTTCTTTTGCTTCACCGTAGCTGGCTTCAGCGGTGCCCACTTCCCACCGTAGGGCGCACTCTGGCTTTTGAATGCCTTCACCGTCACCCCTTCCAGGTGATTCGCCCAAGATTTGTAGAGTACCTGGGAATTTTCCAGCTTAGAAAGCACCTGCTCAAGCGGTGCCAAATCACTACTAATTTTGATTTGTAGGTTGCTCATACCTACGCCATTGACTATAGGGACTCATCGACTTCAATGAATAGATAGTGAGCAGTGTGGCTGACTCTGGCAAGGATTCCACTGGATCATCGGCAATAAAGCAGGCGATTTCACCCGAATCCTGAAAGTGCCCTACCCGGTAAAGAATGCGCCCTTCTTCATCGGTAAAGATCGGAGTAATGTTTTCATCAAAATCAACTAGCTTATTCATGTTGGACTATTCTAACGCCAGTATTTTTCGCCCATTCCAAAACCTGCAATGACGGCTTAGTCCCTTGAGTAAAGTGGATTTCGTCAATATCCGTGATGTTAACTTGTCCGTGAATTTGGGCTTCTAAATAATTCCGCCGCGTCTCGGACACGAAGCTATCAATGTTTGTGGATTTACCCATTGTTCGGAGGTCGTCCTTAATTTTCGCCTGATAAATCGGATCGGCAAGTTTGCTTGTATCTAGCAAACTTGCACCATTAATTGATTGAGCCTTGCTAGGCAACCCGCCCTCAAACGAGTCATCCCCGGTTAAAGTCGCTCTCAGCTTTGCATCTGGCTTCAGCTTGATCGCAACCTTACCATAGGCGGAAACCGCTTGATTGTGTTGGGCTTTGAAGTCGGTATTTCCAAAATACCCGTAAATTGGGCGCTGCTTCGCATCAAAATTATCGCCATATCCAAACATCTCCGCTTCTCGTTTTCGCCTGTAGTCAGAGAAGTTTACCGAATCGTCATCGTCATCGTCATCCTCAAGCAAGTCGTCAAGCAAGTCGTCAAGCAAATCATCCGCAGGCTTGGCTTTCGCAGCCGCTTTCAACTCAGCAGAACTTTTAAATCGTCCACTTGCGATAATAGACTCAAGCGTGTCGGAAGATGGTACTCGTATTAACAAGTCAGACTCATCAACAATCCGCTGAATATTTTTTTCTGCCCGATCAACCAACTTCTCTCCTAATTCAGATACCATTTGGGCGCGGGTTTGAGATATTGCCTGATCCTGGACTGGACGAATATCTGTAAACTCCCCCGAAATTTCGGCTCCCTCAACTGGCAGTTTCCGGCGATTCTTTTGCTTTGCCGCCGCGATCGCCTGATCAATCCTGTCCAACTCAGCCCTCAACAGAGCCGCCACACTTCCAGGCATTCGGGCAATCATCCCCTCTAAAATTGTCCGTCTGTCGCCCCTCCCAGGAATCCGATCAAAGCCCTTATCAGGTCCAATGAGTGCCTGCCGTGTGTTGCCGCGCTCATCGGTGTAATCCACCAAATCACCCGCTTTCAGGTCACTCACCGCTAGCCCCTGGCGTTGCAGTTGCCCCTGGGTGAGGGAAATGGTGCGGCACATGCAGTTATGGACGATCGCCAACTCTGTGCAATAGGACTCGTCCTCTGGGATGGTCAAGTCATAGACCGTTCCGGTATAGTTTATTTGTTCTACACTTGCAACCTTAACTAAGACACAATGCCCCATAGCAAGATTGAGAAAACTATCTGCCGAATCGAAGAAACCGAAGGGTGTTCTGTCGAGGAAGCCCTCAAGATCCTCTACCTCGATCAAGGATTGGGAGTTGTTGAGTTGTGCCAACGGTGGAACTGCGGGAACCGCACTGTAATGAAGCTCCTGAAAAGACTTGGGATTAGCCGGAGCCGAAGTGAGGCTGTTGCTATGCAGTGGGTTCGCAATCCGCAACGCAGAGAAATTAGTAGGCGTGTAATGCAAAATCTCACTTCTGGGCAAAAGGGCATTAATCACCCTCGTTATGGCAAAACGAAGCTTTGCGATGACGGCACTAAACGAACATCCGAAAAGCTCAAAACTTCTAGCAGCTTCTTCAATCCCGCTATTCGCAAAAAAGCCCAAGAGAGTCGATTGCAAACGCTTAGGTCTGACCCCAGCAAGCATCTCAACGCTAAAGCCAAGCCTACGGCAAATGAACAGAAGCTGATCGAAACGATTGGGTCGTGGGGCTACGAGTATATCTTTAACGCCTACTTTTGCCCGTATTGGGTTGATATATTTTTGCCGGAAATCGGAGTCGGGATTGAGGCTATGGGACAGCAGCGCAGTCTTGATTGGGAGCGGCACCTCAAAATCAGTAGGCAAGGGGTATGTCTCGTTTACTTCAGCAACTACTGGATCAAGACGAGGAAGTTTTCTGATTTGCAGCAATACATCTGTAGCTTTGAGGTTGGCAGCTTTAACCCAGCCACGGACAGTCAAAAAACGGTGATTTGGGGTTACAGAAAGCTGCCGCCCTTGCTGAATGGTGATCCGAATCAGTTTTCCGTTGTAAAAACGCTGGTGACAGAAGGAAGCCGATTGGACGTGACCAGAGCCACCAATAACTAGATCCCCTGGCTTGACTGTCTCAATCCGCTGCCAGCCTGAGTCAGCCGCAATTCTTGTCCCCTCTGGAAAACAGTTGTAGCCATTGGGCGGGAAAAATGGGATAGATTCAGCCCGGAACACTTTGCCATCTAACGCCACATGAGAGGGGCGTGGACGGGCGGAATCGGAGTGAATCCACTGGAGATAGGGCTGAAGCTTCAGCACCTCTGGATCAAGCTGATAGGTGGCTCTGCCAGCGGCATAGCTTTGAGTCAGATTGGTTTGGTAAATGATATTGGCGCGCCATGCCTTATCGCCCGTGTGCGCCCATCCCTCACTGATTCGTTCAAACTCCTTTTGGAACTCCTCCGGTCGTTGCCCATTGGCAATGCCGCGCTCTACCGCACCCCGCAGGTCGCTTAGCATCGTGCCCTTTGCGCCCGCAATCATAAAGGCTGCATCATGCTCTGCATCCAACACGTCATCCCATTTATCCGTATCCAGGCTAATCTTGCCTGACAGATAGTCTGAGGCTTCGGTAAAGGGTAAATTGCGGTAGCGATCGTCTAGGGGCATGGGTTACGCAAGCTGATTCACGCTGATCCACATTTGTCCATCGGCAGCGCGAACCCGCCGTAAGGTGGGGATAACGATTTCCTCCAAATCCCGGTTGTGGGATCGCACGCAGCCATAGGTTTCAGTGAGTTGCTGCATCTGTTGCAAGGGAGGGGTTCTATCTGGGTCGCCGCCATGCCAGCAAATTCCCGCCCTGCCTACCTTTGCCTCCTGATTTTCTTGCTCTTCCATGTCAATGCACCATTTGCCGTAGCTAGCCCAGGTGTTCCATGGCTCATTCCCCTGGGTTTGGTACAAAGCACCTGCCAAGTAAAGTCCAGGTGGCGTGTCGCCTCCCCACACATCAAATCGAGGTCCATTGATGCCCTTGCAAATCGCCGGAATAATCCACTGCATCACGCCTTTGGCGCTATAGCATTTCGCCTCACCCAAAAACATTTTCTCAAAATCGTTGATGATGACATGCACGTCATTCGGCTGCATATCGGGTTTTTTCGTTGCCATTCCTGTTGTCGTCATTCGTCGTTCCCCACTTGTTGAGCCAACCCACACGCACCCGCCAACCCAGTCCCCGCCAATAAAATGGCAATCTCCTTCTTAGCTGCACTTTCTAGGCTGGGAACGATCGAAATAATCACACAGCCAAATACAGAGGTCAGGGCGATCGCCAGCGGGGTCAACGCCTGAATTTTTTGCCTATCCATCATTCGCCCTCCTGAGCTTCAAAAATTCCAGCCAACTTACTCGCAAACATCGCCTCAGCCATAATCTGCGTCAGTGCATCCCCATCCAAATCGGGATACAGCCCATCCAACTTCTCCCGAAACTCCACCAAATCAGTACTCTCAGCCAGCGCTGAGCGTAGCCGAAGCGTCATCTTTTCAAACTCCGGCTGCGCCCGTTCCCGCAACTGAGCCACAAACCGATCCACCGTCGCTAAGCGCTGCGCCTCAGCAAAACCGAGCACCCCCCGCTCACTCAAATCCACCGTCATATCCCCCTCTCCCACAGGAGAGGGGTTAGGGGTGAGGGTCTGTCCCTGAGCGTTAGCCGAAGGGTCCTCCGCAATCAACAACTGCAACTGATCCTCCGGCAACTGCGGGAAAGCCAGCCGCAAAATCGCGCTCCGCTTCTCCGGGCTGTAGCCACTGCTCTGCGCCAAAATCTTTAGTAGCGATTCCATCTGGCTACCACTCAGCACCGCCGCTTGCTCCGCATCCTCCTCAGGCGGCACAAAACCATTGCCGTAGGTTTCCTGGATATACTGCGGATTGGGCGTAAAGCCAATCTTGGTAATAATTTCATCCCGTTGTGCCTGGGGTAGCAAATCCGGCTCATCCTCAATCCTGCGCCACACTTTCGGGTATGCCACACCGGGATAATTCCAATCGCAAAGCCAGCGTACAGGTCCGTTATTGAAGGAGCCGCAAATCAAATCAGCGTCGGTCTTAATCACCTCTTGCTTCACGCCCTCATGCACCTGTGCCTGAGAGCGGCTGCTACCGTTATCCGTCGTCATGGTCTGTGAGAGGATCACTTTGGCGATCGCCGCATCCATCTTGTCGTGCAGCGTCGCATAATCCGCCGTGCCGCTCCTAGATGCCTCAATAAGCTCAATTACAATCCCTTCCGGCGTGATGATGCCCGAATCTTCCCCAATCGCCTCTAGAGCCTGCAACAGCCGTTTCTTCTCCTCATCCGTGGCACCGGGTTGATACTTGCCATGCCGCGTCGGTTGAGCGAAATTTTGCAGGAATTTCAGCCAAGATTTGATCCCATTCCGCTTGAAAAACACCAGCCAATAGAGCCAATGCCCCAAGCCCAAGCCATACGGTTCATCATCGTTATCGGCTCCGGTGCAAAAATGCCAAAATTTTGCAGGTGGCAAATCCTCACCATCCGCCTTCTCTTTCGTAATCAGCTTCGGCAATTGATCCGCACTGCCAAACTTAAACCGCCGTGCCTTTCGCACCTTAATCGCTGCCAGGTCTACCCCCTTTTCCCCCGGTTGCCACAGGCATTCAGCCACGCCGTAGCCATAGAAAACGCCAAACAGCATCTTCTCAGTCACGCTATCCCAGTTAATTCGTTCCAGAGTTGCCCGGATGAAATCCGCCGCTTCCGCCGCCTGGGGTGTATCATCACCGGGCATCACTTCCCATTCCCGCGAGATTACCGCCGTCCGCCGTTGCTGAAAGCAGCTTTGCACCTGGTCATCCCTGAGAATATCTTCGTAAACTTCGTAGTTCAGATCCTTGGATTTGAGTACCTTATCCTGCGGCTCCAACAGCAGCCCAATCGACTCCCGCGTAATATCGCGCCCCTCCCCGATCGTGGCGATTTCGGGGAAGCTCGGCTTAGCAGGAGGCGTGGAAGAAGAGAGCATAAAAAATCCCAGGCTACAGCGCTAGTCTGCAATCTGGGATTGATTTCTGATAGCTGAATCGATTCAGCGGTGCCTATCGCAAGCCAGAGCGCACCCGGTTAATCAGCAACCGCTTATCCGCTTGTGCCAAATCGGGCGAATTGCGAATCCTCACCATCACCTCTTCCGCTTTCTCCACCTGCTTTAGCACTGAGTCTAGCGGCTGCCTCACGATTGGAGTCGTCGGCATGAAACGCAGAGGTTGCTCAATCTGGGGTTGATGCTTGCCCTCCATCCAGTCCTTGATCCATTCGTTGGTTGCAATCGCAAAGCCAACATCCAGCCATCGGGCAAGCTCTAATGCCGCTTGATAATGTCCATAGGTAGCTTGCTCAAAGTTCTTGGATTTGCCCTTCCGAGACTCAATGAGAGTGATACGGCTCGGAAGCGCTTCACTGTTGATTGTGGCTGAGAGAGCTTCTAAAAATGACTGTGTTGACTTCAGTCGCACCCAATCGTTTACTTTCTTCCCATAGGTTTTGCACATCGCCGTCAGGTTAAAGTATCCATCCGATTCCCGCTGGGGAATTGCCACCCCATTAAACTCGCGCACAATCATCTCACTCATGGGTTGTTCCTCCTGTTTTGTTCAAGTCAATTTGAAAATGCTCAATCCGATCTCGCACATTCGCCAAATACTCAGCCAACAGTGCCGCCATATCCTCATCACCCCATTTGCCTTTTGGGTCTTGCATCACATCCCACGGAACTGGACTCAGGCTTTTTGTATCCAATCATTGGATATAATGTCCTTAACGAGTTTTTCGTGTAGAGAAGCGCTTTAGTTGTTCAGACCGGGCGCTTTCTTTACGCCTTGATTGTATCCCTACACTTGACATTTCGTCTAGTAGCAAGAGACAATTTACCTGTAAGTGTTTACAGTGGTTCAATAAGGGGGTTGTTCATGTCTGCAAATGTGGAAATAGAGCGGGTTACTCGAATAACCGTCCCTGGCATTGGAAAGATGATCAAGGATGCGAGATTGCGAAACCCGCGATCGGTAAATGAGATTGCCAAAGCTGCGGGAATGACCCGTGCAAACTGGTACAGAATCGAAAATGAAGAAAATGATGTTTTGCCAGAAGCGACTCTACGAAGAATCGAAGAAGTCTTGAACATTGATTTGGGGGTGCAATTCGATTGACGAGGCTGTAACACGCAGTACATTTGACCTTGTGCCAATACAAACTCTTCATTTCCCTCGCTGTAGTTTATCCAGCCTTCATGAAGTTCCGATAGATTTACTACCGCTGTACTACTCAAAATCCACACCGAAGCTTCACACTTACCCCCTTGACCTGCAAAGCAATCCGTAGAACCCCTGATATTTTGAGGCATCCATAGACCCTTTTCTATCGCAGCCGCTCCAAAAGCCTCAAAAAACTGTCACGATTACGCTGTAGTACGCCATTTCAGCCCGAAAACCCCTTGTCAATCTTGTATCTTTGATGTATGGCACGAGATGCCTAAGCCTTGCAGGTTCGCGATACCGCCAGAAATCGCCCAAAGCGGAACCCCGCCGCATGTACGGGGAACGTTCACTCGCTTCAAGGATTTTAGACAATGCAAGACCTACTGACCGCCGCCGCAACTGGCGTTGAGATTTTCACTGCTCTATATGTCGTTTTCAATTTCGTGCCCTACGCCTGGAAGCGCTCCGGTGAGAAGGCAGAGAAGCAGCCCCCCGCTACCGCCCCAACTCCCGAATCGCCCATCCTGGATTGGGAAGCCAAACTGGAGGCAGAGTTGGCTCTAGAGCCGGAGTTGGAGCCTGAACCACTCGAAATTCGTCCCCGCCGTCGTCGCACCGCTGCCCTCGCCATCACCCCTAGCGCCCTCCGGGTAGAGGAGGTGCCTGCCCTACCGGGCACCATCCGAGAGCTACGCAAGCTCTGCACCCAGCGGGGCATCAAGGGCGCAGGGCGATTCAGCAAAGCGCAGTGCCTCGCCGCCCTGGAATAATCGCCCATTGAAAAGTGTCTCCCACGGGAGACACTTTTCGATTCAAATAAATCCCTTCATGCTACTGCTGCGATCGCCCCCAAACCCCACTAGGGAAGGGCGAGGTTGCCCCAAAGTTTCAAACTCGATCGGCACCGTTTCTAGGGTGCTGGCATACCAAAACAATAACCCCGCGATCGCCCCGTCTCCGTGGCGTTGCTTGCCATCCCTGCCCTTCGTTCGTCGTTCGGCAGGGATTTTTGGTGTGCCTTGAATGAGTTCAACCAGTCCGTGATCATCCAGCAAATCGCCATCCGCAGGCAGCATAAATTTGCCATCCTGCATTCCCGCCCGATACCGGGGAAAGTTTTCGAGATAGAAGCTATCCGTTGCCATCACCGCCTCTACCCGGCTGCCATAGCGCTGCATTGCCACTTCCGCTAGATATTGCCCATTCCCCCTGGCATCCATCGCCCCTGCGGTAAATCTGGGCAGGCGATCGCAGCAATAAAACAAAATCTGCTCTTGCTGACGAAACGGCACATTCCGCAGTTCCAAAGCGAAATTCACACAGCGAGTCAGGTTGGGCTGTTGTTGCCCAAAAAACCAGGCGGATAAATCCGCAGACCGGGCAAAGTCGGAGCCATAAAAGCTGCGTAAACCCGGATCAAACACTGCCAGCACAGGCGCTACATATTCCTCTAGCCACGCCTGGGTTTTCTGCCAGCGCTGATCCTCCGATTCCAGCGCAAACGCATCCGGGCACGAGTAGCGAATCACAGGTAAATCCACCTTCATGCAGCTTTCCACCAGCACCCGGCTAAAGTATTTGCCCCCACCTTTTTTGGGGATACAGAGCAACTCCTCATCCGCATCCTCCCCAAATTCTTCCAAAGTCTGTCGAAGGAATTCTTGTTGAGCTTGCTGGCTCCATTGCCGTCCTTCTATCAGGCAAATTCGCTTAAAAAAGCCTTGTTCTATGGCATCCAGAAACGTAGTAAAAGAGCGGCGATAGGGCAACTTGCCCGCAATCACCTGTTGCTCCAATTCGTAGTAATCATTATCCACACCGTTGTAGGTGGTGATCAGGCGAATCCGTCCACCCCAAATCCGTAAGGCTCTCGCTGCCTTCAGCATCCCCGGCAAATCATCATGAAATGCCGCCTCATCCAACACAACATCCCCCTGGCGGCTCCGCAAATTGCGCGGCTTACTGCTCAATGCCTCAATCTTTTTGCCACTGTTGAAATGCAGCCGAAAAACCTGAATCGCCTTATCCTCATCCCCTTCCCGCCAAACTTCCTCATCCTCTTCAATCTCAGAAGCTGCCAAATCATAAAGTTTTGCCCAGTCGCTCGCATCCTGGATATAGCCCCTGGTCATTTCCTTCTCATAGCCAATGTAGAAGGTGTTTCGCCCCCGCTCCTGAGAGCCAACCAACGCCGCACCGCTGGCATCCGCCCAACTCAAACCAATCCGCCTCGATTTGGTATGCAAATCAAAAAAGCTGACTGGCTCCGGCTCCACAATATTGCTCACCCACTGCTGCTGATAGGGCAATAGCAACACAGGCACCTCAGCAGGGCTATAACCCTCTAGCGAAATACCCTCAGTCATTACCTTCTATGAATGGTTCTTTCCATTCCTCCTTCAATCCCTCAGAAGTAATTGGCTGAAGAATCCACAGTAACGCTTGAAACCATTCCAATGGCGTTAGCTCATGCCCTTCCATTGCTTCTAGCAAATCTCTAGAAGCCTTGTTTAACAAGGCTCTTCTAGCTAATTCGTGATCTGAAACAGAAATGCGATCGTGATTCATCCCGCTATCCCCAAGAATTTTGCTCTAATTTGCGCCGCTGTTTCTTCGCTGATGCCCTGAGCTTTCAGGATTTCAGCCGTTTCGCTAGCAGCAGTTTCAGCCTTAGCCCTCACCCCTTCTTGATACTTCCGCTCACCAATATTCGCCCTGGTGATATCCGCAACGGCTCTACCGATCGCGCTCAATTCCCGGCTACCAATCTGATTCTCTCCGCACTCCAACAGCAGCGTGAATAGCCGATCCTGAACTAATCGGATGGTTGCCTGAGAAATCTTCTCTTGATCCTCCGGAAACGCCTCCATCACATACACAGCCGCCTCATGGCTCTGCTTCACGCTCTCAATAATCTCTTGAAGCTTTTGACCGTGACGATGCAGCGTAGAGCGCTTAAACTCCACCTCAAAGCCCTGCTCTGCCAAATATCCATTCACCTTATCCGTAAGCTCTGAGTAATTGGCAAATCGCCCCTCTCTGAGGATTTTATCAATCCCCGCCTGAGCCTCCGGCGGAAGCCTGCTATAGCTAGATTTCAGCATATTCTTTTTCTTCTCTTATCCCCTCTCCCAGTGGGAGAGGGCTAGGGTGAGGGTCTTGAGGGCCTACCAATACTTTTTCGCGGGTCGGGCAATGCTCGGAGGGCAGTCTGCATTAAATTCCACCAAATCAATCAGCTTAGCCGTCCGAATCGCCCACAGCTTGCCCGTCAAGGGCAGCGACTCTACTTTGCAGTAGCCAAGCTCCTGCAAATAAAGAATTAAATCCCGAACTTCCACCTCGGAAAATTGCCATTTCATTCCCTGAGCAATGCTGGTCAAGGCTGCTTCCGAAGCGCCCAACTCCTTCCAGTTGTAAAGCGCAAGGCAAAACACCCAGCGCGCCTCTTCCTTAATTAAATTATTCGCTTCAGTACTCATTTCCGTTCCATCAACAACGTCATCATCTGGTCCAAGCGGCGATGCACCGCATCCATTTTTGCCTCAGTCAGCGTTTGGTGCCTGATGTAGTCCTCACGGCTCACCAACTGCTGAGAGATGCTCAGCTTAAAATCTGAAAGCGCCTGTACAGCCCCATCTTGCCGCCCTTCCAAAATCCCAAGCTGCGTATATAAATCTGCAAATCGATTCGCCAGCCGCTTCGCTTCCCGGTCAATCAGCCACTTTCCCATAGCGATCGCGCTACTGACAATAATCGTCGTTGCCCCAAAAAAAACCATCTCAAACGTTACGGTTACTTGCCCCTGTTGAGGTGGGGGTGCAGCCAAAACAATAGGAGCGCTAGTCGAGTAATTCATGGGCAGATTTTAACCTTTGCCCCAATTCTCAACCAGCGCTCCCAAAACCCTAAAGCTGAATCGATTCAGGCGTTACAGCAACTCTAGCTGTTGAGAATCGCCTGAACGCTGGCGATCGCCCCGTGCCAAAATCCGCCAAACCATCCGCTCAGTCAGTTTAAATTCTTCGGCGATTTCCCGGATTTTCGCCTGTTGCCGCCGCGCCACAATCTTCTTATCTCGCTCTGCTCTACCCAGCTTATCGCCCTTAATCAGATAGAGCGTATCGCCGCCAAAGTGAAAGGCAAACTTCACCGCCAATTCCTCTCCGAGTACCTGATACAGCAAATGGTGAGGAGGAATAGACTTCGGCACATACAGCGCATAGCCACCGCACAACCCCACCAGTGCAAACGCCGCCTGCAACCCAATCACATCCGCCACTTCCCGAAAAGTCTGCGGCATTTTATTCAGTAGCGTCTCTCCCTCCATCGGCTTCCCCCCTGTCAATCTTGCTCAATTGCGCCGCCAATGCAATCACCATCTCAGCCGGTAGCCAGTGCAGCGTCGGGTATGGCGGTGGCATGGGTGGCTTTTGCCCTGTCTCCCGATACCGAGCCAAGTATGCCCGTCCTGCCCGATCCACCCAGGCTTGCACCCGATCGCTTTCATAAGTCAGCCCCAATCGCTCTAAGTGAATGTGAATTTGGGCTAGGGCATCACTCAAATCCTGTAAGGGGCTTTCAATCAAATTTCGATTTTCCATAATCAGCAAAATGCCTGAAAATTGGGGTGCGAGGGCACTGTGTCAGCAGCCCCTCGCATGTCGTCCTGTTGTTGGCAGTAGTAGCTTTAGTTTCTTTGGGAGCTTTAGTTCTTTTGGTGGTAGCAGGGCACTAAGTAGCAAAAATCGGGATTGGATTGATGACCGTTGACTATCCCGATTTTTGCCTCACACTCAGCGGCTCTTACAGATATGGGCGCAGGTTGGCATCATTGCCGCCCAGACTTAACTACCCATGGGGGAGAGGTGAACCCTGGCACATCAATCCCTCTGCCTCCGAGCCTTCCAATCGCGGTCTTTCCCGCTCCGTCAGCCTTCTTAGGGCATCCTCATAATCCACCTCCCATTCATAAATCCGATTAGAAAAGGGGGCACTACACGCTTCTATCCCGGTAGCAGCCTTCCCCCAAGCTCCACCCCTCCTGTCCCCTCTCCATTTGGGAGAGGGCTAGGGTGAGGGTCTTTCCTCGCAATCATCGCTTTCAAAGCCTCAATCACCTGGCTAGCCTGCTTCGGCTTCAGCCACTCCACCCGCTTCACCTTCGTTTGTGCCATCACAAATGCTTGAAGACCTTGCTCCCAGCGATTCTGCACCGCCCCACATTGGTAAGCCTCAATCCACAGCGCCCGAATCTTCATTGCCTGATCCTTATCCGGCTGATTCCTCGTCTGGGGGCTAAGCTTGCCCCCCTTGCTTTCCAGCCGAAAGCCCAATCGCTTAAATTCCTCCAGCACCAATAGCAACTCGCCATCATCACAATCTGCCGCGCTCCGATGCTTGGTTTCCCGCTCAATCAAATCCCGATAGCTCTCATCCCCAAATCCCAACTGCTTCTTCGCAATGTGGATCAGCGCCAAAAGCCTTACCCGTTCCTCTTTAGGCAGAGTTTTCATTTCAAGTTTTCCTCCCAAGGTATTGACAAGCAGGGCACAAATCGCGGGAATCAGAAAAACTCTTCCGCCCCTTGCCCCTGATGCAGACTCTTATAGAAGCGACTTGCTTGGCACAATTGCGGCAAACCGAGCGATCGCACGTTTTTGTTCCAATCCAGCCATCGCATAAAAGCGTCGCTTGCTTGCCGCAAAACTCGCATGGGGTAGCCGTCATACCTCCCCCACCAGCACCCAATCAAAGATCCGTGCCTCCAAAAATCCCGCCACCCCCTTCACCTGTTCCTCACTCGCAAAATCGCTAAAGGAAGCCCGAATCACGTAATAGGTTTCCAGCACAAACTCCACCTCATACGGGTTAGCTTGCACCTTCACCACTTGCTCCTGAGCCTCCAGCTTCAGCCAGACCCCCTCGGGCAAAATCGGAGTGCCCATCAACTGCCCACTCTGCAAGCGATTCAAATACACATGCAGGTTCACCGCAGAATCCTTCTTCAGAGACATCTGAGCCACACACCCATCCGTATCCACACACGCCACATCCAGCCACATCTGAGATAGGCGTTTCCAGCGCTCCCCGCTTTTCCAGCGCCAATCAAACACCTGCACATAAATCTCGCTGCCCTTCTCCTCACTGCCCAAAGAGAATTTGCCCGTGCTGCCATCAAAGCTATAGCTACGCGGTGCCCCATCCCAAAATGGATAAGACAGCGCCTGTCCCTTAGCCCACTCCGGTACAGTAATTTGCATTTGCTCAGTCATTGGTCTGTCTCCTTAAGAAATTAGTTGCGAAATGAACCCTAAACTTTCAAAGTGATGGCAGAAGCCATCCTCGTTTTCCCCGAAATACAGCAGCACACTCGGAAACCGCGCCGCGTCCGTGCTGGGCGGAAACGTCAGCCGTCCCCGAATCGAGCAAATTAGCGGCAAATAAGGCATCATCAGTCCCCACCATTTCGTATCTGTGTAGGCAGGCACCAGGGCGATCGCCTCCGTCGTCTCCCCACACTCAAAATTCGTCACCAAATGATTCGCCCATGCCAGCAATTGACCACTGTTGTAAGGCGGATTCATGAATACCTTCCCGCGCCACACAAATTGCAGCCCGTCATCCTCCTTCGTAAAATGCTCCCTGGCTGGGATGTTCGGCACCAACTTGCTATTGCTGCATGGGTCAAGGTCAATCTCACCCAGGCAACTCACCACCCGCTTCACAATCTCAGGCGGCGTGTAATGCTCATCATGGGAATTCGGGTTATCCAGCCGCCCACACTTTTCAGGCGATTCCTGAATCTTGCGAAGATACTGCACCTCCACATCCACAGGCATCCGAGGGCTAGAATCCAAGCGCACTAAAGCCTCACCCCGATCAGGAAAAATTTGCTCAATCGTGCCAACCCTCCCCCGTGAACTGGGATCAGGGTAGTACTCGCCAATCTCAACCCGTTCCCCCACCGCGTACTGAAAATCCGCCCGAAACGAAGCCTCCACCTCAGCAGAAGCCGCTTCCACCCGGTCTTTCCAGTCCCCCTCTCCTGCGGGAGAGGGGCTAGGGGTGAGGGGAAAAGTGTCTCCCATGGGAGACAAAATCACTTCCGCAATAGCCTCCCCCACAACCGCCCCCGTAATCCGCTGTTCCGGCTCCAACCCCTCTAGAACCTTCTGCCACACCTGCTTTTGCAGATCCGGCTCCAGTCCCGTTAGCGATCGAATCGCCCGTTCCGAATTCGGCAACTTGTCACCCATTGGCAAGCAAACCGTATCAATCACCTCCACCGAATTAATCAGCCTCGCAGCATGGGCACGCCCCATCCCCCACCAATCCTGGCAATAGTCCTCAAAACGGCTGTAATCCTCGCGATAAAGCCGCTCCTCTCGCATGATTCGCAGTGCCTTCCCCACCCGATAAAAGGTTTCCAGCCCCCGCTCAATCTCCACCTCACATTCCTTTCGCCGCATTCGCTCCGTAGTCGTCAGCGGCTCAACCACCTCAGTCGCTTGCACCTCAATAATTTCAGCCATTAGTAATGCTCCTCATCCGCCCAAAAATTCACATCAGATTCACGCTCCGCAGGGTTTCCGGCAAGCTGATCTGCCACCCAACAGCGAAGCTCTTCTACCGCCCTCTCAGGGCTTTCCTTCACCCCCAATTCCACGGATACTTCAATCCGTTCCTTAGTGCTTCCCCGGCTAGCCGAGTAGGTCAAAGTCTTTACCCGCATATCACGTCCTCCTATCACTCAACAAACTCAACAACTTCCGACACGCCCTCAGCAGCGGTGCTTTTACCTGTGACTGCCGCTCAAACTTCCACGCATCCAGCAAACAGGCAAAATAATCCGCCCCCTTAGCCGTGCCCTCACACACCTCCCACAAAACCTCAATCCACTCCCGCGCCTGGGCGTTAGGGCGCATTTCATCCAATTGCCGCGCCAAGATTTGCATATACTGCCGATCCAGCACTCGCTTTACTTCCGGCGTATCCAGCACCCTCATGCCGCTGCCCTCACCATCCACTCACTTTCCACTGCCATCACCGTGAATCGCTCCGCACCCAACAGCAGCACAGGCGCTTCTTCCTCCCCCACCATCCGCAACGGCTGAATCTCATAGGTCCAGCCGTTCTCCTCAAATTCCCAATCAAAGCTCATCCCCATCACCACCCCATACCCAGCAGGGTAGCTATCCCCCCGCAAAAACCACACCAACGTTCCCGG
This sequence comes from Sivoneniella epilithica UHCC 1019, assembly GCF_040830845.1. Taxonomy (NCBI): domain Bacteria; kingdom Bacillati; phylum Cyanobacteriota; class Cyanophyceae; order Leptolyngbyales; family Leptolyngbyaceae; genus Sivoneniella; species Sivoneniella epilithica. Next base: position 39,669 of record NZ_JBFPDP010000035.1, on the reverse strand, counting down.
TTTCGCCACCTGTTCCGGCAGCCGCCCCAAATCCCGCCAAATCTCCTCAGCCCATTCCTTCTGCGCCTTCGTGATCACCGGTGCCTTCGTCATTAATTGCTTCAGCATGGTCAACTCCTTAAATTTCCAACTGTGTTTACTTCCTGTCCCCTCTCCTGTGGGAGAGGGCTAGGGAGAGGGTCTTATTTAAAATTCGGCTTGTCTTCCCGCAACGGCGAATAGCCCGGTCGTCTATCCGGCAAACTCTCACCCCGCTGCAATCGCCATCTGTCACACCATCCCAAACCCGACTCCCGCACTGCCTTTTGCAGCATCCCGTGATCCCGCCGCACCAACAAAAATTGCAGCTTTGCCTCCATTGCAAGGCAGGTCGGGTTAAATCGTGGATCTTTCAAATCCTTCGCAAATTGCCGCAATTCCGCCAATTCCTCAGCACTCAGGCTGTAATCTCGCTCAATCTTTTCAATTGCTTCAAGCCCCATGAGAATCACCCCCACAATCCAAATTGCGAGTCGCTTGCGAGTGCATCATCTGGCGTTGCCGCGTGTGCAACAGCGCAATTTGCCGCTCCATTTCTTGGATTTCACCCCGCAAATGGGCAATCAGCGCATTCCCCACCAACACATCCTGAAAATTTAGCAATGCCTGATCCATCGCTATCTCAGGCGACATCCTCAAATAATCCGCATAGACCTTAAAAACCATCTGAAACTGCAATGGCAATACACTCACATCCAGTTTTCTTTGCTCTGGCTTTGGTTCCGGCATATATCCAGTCGTCATATTCAATCTCCTTCTCGTGTTTACTTCCTGTCTTCCTCTCCTGTGGGAGAGGGCTAGGGTGAGGGTCTATTCCGCTCCTGCACCGCCCCATTCCGCCTCACCACTGGGCACAAATCGCCCGAATTCCTCACCAGCCAATACCGCTTGTAATCCGCCCTGCCATTGCCACACTCCACCCCCAAATACCCCGCCCCTGCCAGCGAATTCAAGAAGCGTCGCGCTCCCTCAATCGTGATGCCAGCCTGCTCACTCAGGCTCTTAGCCGTATGGCTTCCCCCCGCCCTCAGCAAATCCCAGCTTTTCTGTCTGCCAGAATCAGGAGCCGCGATCTCCTGGGCTAAATGCGTTTCGCCAGTATTCGGGTCATAGGTTCCGCTGCCGTTTTTCGCAGGGATGGGAGGTAGCGCCCCACTGTTGCGAATTAGCCGATATTGATTCAATCGCCCTGGCTCCCCATTCGCCCTCTGGCATAGCCGCAAATAGCCAGCCTTAAGCAATTGAGAGCAATATTTGTAGCTATTTGCAAAGCTTTGTTCCGTCGCATCCATCAAGTCCTCCGTAGTAAATACCGTCAAAAATCGCATTGCCAACCACAGCGCCTCCCGTCCGGCTGGCTGTTCTGCCCTACTCTGGGTTGTCGCTCCAATGGGTCTTGCCATCACTCAGCTCGCCTGAAAAAATAATTCGTCATCGCCATACTGGGCACTCGATATACTCTGTGTCCGCAGCAGTTTCGCCTTTCTGCCAATCTTCACCATTGCTCTGCGAATCAGCCGAAAATTCCCCCGGCTTTGGAGCAACAGCTTTTCTAGCAAGTCGTCCTCCACCTCCACATCGCAGCAGGTCTGGGCGATCGCCCGAATATCCTGCCAATCCGCAGGCAAAAATTCACACCACTGCGTAATCCGGCTGCTGATTTGCGGATAGCGCTTAATCCGCCGATCTATGCCCTGTGCCCCTGGCAGCGTCGTCATCCCCACCAAAATCACAGGCACCCCCGCGCTGTCGTGTACAGCCCGTAAAGTTTCCAGGCATCGGGAATCGTTGAACAGAAAATCCGCCTCGTCTACAAAGATGGGGCGCTGATTCTCCCCCACTAGGCGAATTACTTCTTCCAATCCCTCCGCGTTCGTACCGCGAAAGTCTTGCCCCAACTCATTCAGCAGCTTTCGCACTACGGCTTTTTGAGTCCATCCCGGCATTGCTCTGAGAAAAATGCCGTTTGCCCGAATCAAAACGTTGCAGCTACAGAGGGTTTTACCCAATCCCGGTGCCCCATACACCAGGCAAAAGCTATCATCCTGCTCTCGCTTATCCGAGAGTTTGGAATAAGCATCATTCAGCTTCGAGTAGTTTTTTGTTTGTGCTATCTTGGTCACAGTTGCAATCCTCAAATCGTTTAATACCGTGGCATTGCGCCTAAACCGCCGCTTCCTTCGGCGGTGGATATGAAGCCCTGTGATCATCCAGGGCTTTTTGCTTGTCTGCGTCCTCCGCATCGGAGACCAGCAATTCCATCAAAGGAGTCAGCACAAAGTTGTCTGCTTGCCACTGGCGTAATTCCTTGGCAATCTCCCAAATCGCCTTGTTATTCCGCTCCCAGCGCTGGGCAAACTCCTCATTTAGCATCCAAATCTCATCCGTATAGCGTTGGGCATTGGGCAGCGAGTACATATCCGCCCAAAAGCCCTGCCACGGGCGATCAATCGCATAGGCGCGGCGTTCTACCTGCTTCGGCTTCTTCTTCCACGCCCCTGCCTCGTCTACAATCCGCTGCCCTTCCTCCGAAAGCTCATACTTCCTAAATTGGGTGACGTTCGGCTGATCCAAAGCCCGAATCGCCTGCCCCATCTCAGAATGCATCTCATCCACGGCAATCTCGATCGCCGTCACATCCGCATTCCCGCTGCTGTCGAAAAATTTCTCAGGATTCTTGGCGATCGCCTGATCTTTCCTCTTCGCCGCCCTCCGAGCAATGCTAGGCAGTTCATTCACCGCCTTCTGAATCACCTTGCTCTTAGCCGCAATCTCCGCAATCTGCTCAGAAGTCAGGCTCGTATCCCACTGCGCCTCACAAATCAGCCGCGTAGCGCTCTCATCCAGCACCAACACCCGCTCCGGCTTCGTCGCATCGTGCAGCACCGTCACCCGTTCCCCAATCACATCCGCTAAATTCGCCTCTATATATAGTCGGTTGTTCAATTTGATGCCCTGGCGCGAAACCGTGCAGGTCTTACGCGGCAACGCCAAAATCTCTAGTTCCCGCTGGCTCTCAGCCAACCGCACCTGTTTCCAATCCACATGCCGATAGCTGGCAAGCTTCTCAATCGGCGAAAAGCCCAAACTGCTGTGCTGGCGGTTCTCATATTCCTTAATCCAGCAATCCGCCCACCGCTGGAAGTCCTCAGCACTCATCGCCAGTTCTAAAATTTTGTCCTCGCCCTTCAGTTCCCGCAAAGACGATCGCTCCGCCACACTGCTACCCACATACCCCGGCAGCACAGGCAGCAAGTCATGATTAAACGTGCCAAAAAAGCGCTCCACATGGGGCTTTTCCCACGGGCAAAACGGCGTACAGTGTTCAATCTCAATGCCTAAAGATGTGCAAAAGTCTTTCACCCTACGGCTGGCATAGTCCTTCCCGTTATCCAGCTTCAACCCATCCGGCTTACCCCACTCTTTCAGGCACCGAATCAACAGCAATAGGATTGCTTCACTCTTAGAAGTCGGAGCCACCAACACCCGCGCCCGTCGTGTCGCCACATCCACACACGCCACAATCGCATGTCTCTTTGCTCCCTGTCCCGTTCCCTGAGCGATAGCCGACGTTCCCTGAGCGATAGCCGACGTTCCCTGAGCGATAGCCGAAGGGAACAGCGCAACATCTGTAGCCGAGCTATCCAACTCCCACAACTGATTCGGCACCAAATCTAAGCTCTTCCGCCCAAAGGCTACCCGCGTCCGGTTCTTCGCCGCCTTCGGGTCAGTCAGTTCATACCACTTCGCAGGCTTACTCTCCTTCATCCAGTCCATATACCGTCTAAGCTGATCCACCGTCAAAGCCTGGATTAATGGCTCATCCGAATAGCTCTTCAGCACCCTCAGCACCCGCTTAGGGCTAGCCACACTCCCCTGGTGAGCGATCGCCCCATCCACCTCAGCCATCACCCCAGCATTGCTCTTAATAAAGTTGGTCTTCCCACCCCGATAATTTCCCGCCAACGCCTGCGTATCGCCCGTCTTCAGCGCCTTGCACCAGTTCTGAAGCGTCGAATAGCTCACACTCCTCACCACTTCCCTCACCCACCCCGGAATCGCCAATTCACCCGCGTTATAGCGCCGCGCAAACTCGCTATAGCACCCCAAAATATTTGTCTTCCCCCCAGGCTCAATGTCTCCCATGGGAGACATTTTTCTAGGACATTCCCTGTCCAACATCCGCTTAATCTCCAGCTTTGCCGAAAGCCGCTGTTCAGATTTGTTCCGAAACGTCGGATTCTCATCGTCATAATGCGGAATCACGGGCACTGGCGTTACTTGCGGCAATGGCTCCGGTTGGGGGAAGCGATCGGGGTAGCCCTCCCTCAGTGCTTCAGTAATCTCCGTAGGTAGAAGCGTGATCGGATACTCAAGTCCCTTACCTTTTGAGCGTTTGCGCCCACCTTCCCATTTTTCAGATTTAATCCGAACAACACGGTCAGAAATTCCAAGCGCAGTAGCTATTTCAGCGATTGAAAAATAAGGATTCATGGATTAATGCCCTCTTCCGATTCGATCCGATTCTGAGATCCGATTCCTTCCGATTCCCTTAAAACGCCGCACAAGATCCGATTCTTAAACCTTTTTTTGTAGCCACTAATAAGATCCGATTCTCTTAATTGCTTCTGAGTCAAAGCGTCCATTCCTTCAACAGGAAATAGCTTTTTGCTTGTCCCAGCCAAAAACCTTTGCCCCTGCCATGTCTTACGCCGATTCTGCATATTTCTTACAGAGATTCCCACCACATCGGCAACCTCTGAAACCGTTAGCCACAAATCTTCCGACTGATAATCACCGCCTGCATCGTCCAACCTTTTGTAGTCTGGTGATTGACTCAAAAGCGCTGCGATTTCACGCAATTTCCGGGCAACAGATCGAGCAGGCATATCCTCTATCTGCACAAACAGCGTTATCTTCCCTTCGGAGTCCTTAGAAATTTCAATTTTTTCAGCCATGACGCTAACCTCATCCGACTTTCTAGACTGTTGTCTATTAAGACAATATAACTAAGACTAAACTAACTTGTCTTAGATGACAACTCTTTTTTTAATTGCACTCCTTGCATCAACTCTGGTAGCGGCATACCTAAATTTTTAGCTGCACGCGCCAAAGTTCGCTCCGTAGGCGAAATTCGTCCTCGGAAATATTTGCACCAGCGAAAGCGGTCTATACCGGAAGCTTGGGCAATTTGCCCCAAACTCTCTCCCATAAATTCTTCTAGAGTCATTGTCTAGTCCGACAACAAAGGCTAAAATTGATAGTAACCCACTTTGGAAATGTTGCAATATGCAATTGCTTAAAGAGACAACACTTTCTACTCTAGATCCTGTGGAACCCTTCACAGGACTCGAAATGGACCCTCGCGACGCACTCGACGAAACGCTTAAACTGTTCGGCATCAAAGCCACAACCCTTGCTGAGGCGAGTGGAATCAACCCCCAGATGATTTCTAAATATCGAAATAAGCATCAAGATATGCAGTCGATTAATTTGCTCAGCATCGTTGCATCCCTGCCTAGAACTGCTCGATTCCACTTCTATTCACTGATAGAGCCAGAAATTGAAGAAAGCACCTCCATAACCCCAGTAGCAAAAGAACGCGCTGGGGAATATAAGCATCAGCCATCAGCCGTACCTCCTTCTCCCTACACCTCTTATCTCTGGCAATGGCTTTCTCTCAATCAAATCAGCCCCAGCGAATTGCAAACCCGTCTCGCATCACACGGAATCAATCCCAATGCAGTACAGGAAGTCTTAGCTGGCAGAAGTCCCACCGCCGAAGAGCGCTTGCAATTCAATCAGGTTCTATCAGAAGCGGGTCAAGCCGATGAATGATTCTTTGCTGTCAAAATTAGATTTTCAATTGCAGCAATGTGGAAATTTCATAATTGAGTGTTTCAATTTCGATATTGCCGTTGAGTTATGGGGCAGAAGGGAAGAGCTAGAAGCCTATCTACGCCATTTTCCGCAAGTTAAACTCGTTACAATTCAAGTCTGCGGCAAAACCGAATATCCAGTACTAAAAATCAAAAAAAGGGTTCCTACAATGCAGCCATTCCAAGAAATTATCGATACCATCACCCCCGTAGCCATTGGGCTTAAAGCCTCAATCTTCGTCATCCACTACGATGGCACCTACCTCGAATACCTAGATGCAGGGCACCCCGGCAAAACCGTCGTTCCCTACGATCAAATGATTGGCAATAAAGCAATGGAGCTACTCCCAGAGCCAATGCGCTCAATCGTCATCGCCAATCATGACCAGGCAGTAGCAACCGGAAAACCCCAAAGCTACCTCTACAACAGCCCCACAAGAGGCATCCCCTTCCGCTCGATCGCCATCCCCTACCCCGAAAAGCAATTCGTAGCCCTTCTCGTCTTCCCCGAACAAACCCTAGTTCCCGCCTAATCCTTCCTGAATATGCAATTCCGCCTAGTATGCGTTAGAGGGTGCCTCAATCGGGGCACCCTTAACCTATTGAATTCAATCACCTTTATGAACCCCAAAAATCCGCCCAAAGCCAGCCCCATAGTCACCTTTGGGATCTTTTTCGCCCTTGCTTTTCTGGTACTCGTCATTTACACATCCATCTTCCCTTCCAAGCCTCAGCCCGACTCCAGCGGGGCTAGCTCATCACCTCCTACCGCTCCTACTGGCTCTACGGCTCCCACTGGCACTGTCACCACCAAAGACGGCTACATTGCCGCCGCCACAGAAGCCGATTTAGATAAAGCCATAGGCTTCAGCGCAGCAGGCGATAAAGCCGCCTGGAATCAGTTCCTCGCAGAAGGCAAAATCATTCTTCTCAAACCCGGTATCCCCGTCACAGTCGAGCAATGCCTCGGTTTCGCCTGCTCCAAAGTAAAGCTCCGAGCCGTAGGCAAAACAACCGAGTTCTACACCATCAGCGAAGCCCTCGAAAAATAAACTACCTCACATCTGAGGTAGTTTCACCCCTCAAAGCAAAGCCCCCTCGGTCATCCCAGGGGGCTTTGCTTTAGCTTTATAGTATATTTGTGCTAGTCGCGGCTCCACCAAGCCCACTAGCTCTGTGTCCAAAATCGTTAAACCAAGGAGACCCAGCATGTCTATTATCATCCATCAAGTCAACAGCGCCAGCATTCAGCAACGTCCCCAAGATGGCTATATCAACCTCAATCAAATGGCTAAAGCCGCTGGCAAACGGGTCGATAATTGGCTCAAAACAAAAGAAACCAAGGATTTGATTGCAGAGTTTGAAGCTCAGCAATCTAAACTACCTCTAATTGGAGGTAGTTTAGATTCAGCTTTACTCACAGTCGAAGGAAAAGGTGGTGGCACCTGGGCGCATCCCTTCATCTCAATCCAGTTTGCCCAATGGTGCAGCCCTGCCTTTGCGCTGCAAGTGAGCCGCTGGGTGTTCGATTGGGCAAACGCCAGCAAACAGCCAGTCACCCCCGATCCTCAAACCACAACCAAAGTTGAAGCCATGATCTGGCAAGAAGATGTCTATCGCAGCTTGAGGCATCTAGAAGACGCTCACGGCTTGCTAAAAGCCCTTGATTTGTTCTCAGGAAACGACCAAGAAACGCGCTACAGAAGCACTTACAACGCAATCAGCCTCAACCTGCAATTCATCAAACACCATCTCACCAAGCTCGGCAACGAATATGAACACATCATCACCGACCACACGCGGCATTAGGTTTTAGATCTTAAACCTAATGCCGATCTAAAACCTAATGCCACACCAACTTTCCTTCGCCCACTTTTTCACCAATTTGATCGCAAACCTAACGCCGCGCCCATTTTTCCTACTTCCCCGTCCCCATCCCCCGTATTCCCCACCCCACCCGTCATCCCGCCTCAGCCCTCTTCATCCCATCTCAGCCCGTCGATCTAGATCCTATTGCCTAGTTACAAAGATAGGGTGCAGTGTATATTCAGATGTTCCCAAACATACTACAGCGATCTTTTGATCTTTGATCGCTGGATATAAAATGGTAGGATCACAAACGGAGAGGTGGCAGAGTGGTCGAATGCGCTTGACTCGAAATCAAGTTTGGGGTAACTCAACGGGGGTTCGAATCCCCCCCTCTCCGTTCTAAAACTGCTGCATTAAGTAATTGGCGATCCGCTGGGCAGCACCTGGAGCGCCCATACGACGGCGACCATTTTCAGCGATCTGCTCTAGCTGTTCTGGGTTTTGTAAGACGGACTGTAGCGCATCAGCCACTTGGGTAGGATTTCGTACCAGAATAATCGATCGCCCCAGTAGGCGAGTTTGAGCTTCTGCAAATTTTGGCGTGAATTGAGGTCCTTTCCCTGGCAAAGTGACAACTGGCTTGCCTAAACCCACAAATTGTTCCGTTGCGGTGCCTGCCATGGCGATCGCGCAATCGGCTCGGTGTAAACAGCCTGCAAACGCCTGTTGAGACACCACAAGTGTTGCTTTTCCTTGCTGATACCACTGGGCGGCAGAATCGGGAAAGCGGCGACTGGCAGAAATACCAACCGCAGAAACGAGCGACCATCCCTGGGCTTCTAGATCATCATGCAGCGGCTCTAAACGAACCGTAGGCGCGATCGCTGCCAAAAATAGTAGTGGCTTAGCCGTGAAACTTTCGATCACCCCTGCCACTGCCTGCAAAATATATTGCCAATTATCGTAGGCTTCGGGCACCCGCGAACCTGGCAACAGCAACACATTTACCGATTGCTGAGACGGTGCCATAGAGACACTATCCCAACTAGAGCGGCGCAAACTTGCAACCGATTCGCTATAAACGAGCGATCGCGTTTCAGTTGGCTCCAACCCATCCATCATCGGGTTGCCTAGATCCAGCGCTGGCACCGCTAATTTTTGCAAAATTTGAGTCGTAAGCGTGTCGCGTGGAAAGACTCCCCGACAGCGATCGCGGCTCATCAGCCACCGCTCCCAAGGGTAATACACCGATCCCGACCAAGCATCCAACCGCTCCGCAGCAAAGAGTTTACCATTATCATCCCGCAGATAATATTCTGATTTAGCCGTGCCAATGAAGGTATAGGGCACTCCACTCAGCAACGCTAAAGTGAGTGGAAAAATATCGCCCACCGCTAAAATCATGCCACCCTGCTGTGCCCAACGCCGAATTTCCTGCAACTGCGACCAAGTAAGCTGCACCAATCCGCCCTGAAGATCTCGCGCTAATTGGCGACCATCCATCCAAAAAAAACCACCCGATGGCATTGCTTTCACCGCACCCACTAGGGGAATCTCTGCTTGGTGATAAGCCCGTCCTTCGCCCACTAGCGGTAACGCCGCAATCTGAAGAGGGTCTGCTTGTTTTTGCAGCGCTTGAAGCACCCGCACTGCGATGATGTCTTCCCCATGTCCGTTACTCAGGCACAGTAGTCTTTTAGAAGGAAAATAACGGGGCAAGTGTGATGGTAGCAATGGCAGCAATCCCTTTAAATCAGGCATTTATAAAAACGTTTACAAGACCAAACTTTTACAAAACTAAAGAGGTTGGTGAAACTAAATACAAACCCGTTACCTTCAACCCTTCTCCAGAGAAGAGAAGGTAATATTCAAAGTCCCTCCCTTGAAAGACAAGGAATTTAGGGTGAAGGCACCAGAGTCTAAGTTCTTTATGCTGACAGCCAGATATAAAGACATATAAAGATTAAGGAAGTCATTATCATACCGTATGGATATAGTACTCAATTGTCCTTCAATCGGTTGATTCTGCGCCACCTAGGGTATCCTAAATGGACGCGATCGCCTGTACTCCCACGGACGATCTTCTTCTCCCCAAAGTTTCACATTAGGTCAGGGCTTAGGAATCTAAAGATCGCCCCCACCCCTGATCACTTCCAGTTCGCCATTCGCCATTCGTACCTCGCCACTCGTCATTCGCCATTCGTAACTCGCCAATGTCTACTCAGTCCGCGATCGCGACCCAATTTTCTTCCCTAGAACATGCCCTCAAGCACTATTTTGGCTATGATAGCTTTCGACCGGGGCAGCGTCAGATTATTGAAAAGTCGCTGCAAAACCAAGACGTACTGGTGATCATGCCTACGGGTGGCGGAAAATCCCTATGCTACCAACTGCCAGCGCTGTTAAAGCCTGGATTGAGCATTATCGTGTCGCCCTTGATCGCTCTGATGCAAGATCAGGTGCAAGCACTGCAAGATAACGGCATTGCTGCCACCTTTCTTAACAGTAGCCTCAGCGGTGCCGAACTGCGGGAACGAGAACGCGCCGTGGTAGATGGCACGGTAAAGCTGCTGTATATTGCCCCAGAACGACTGTTGGGCGATGGGCGAATCAGTGAGTGGTTGTCGCAGGTGTATGTGTCGAGTATTGCGATTGATGAAGCCCACTGCGTCTCAGAATGGGGGCATGACTTTCGCCCAGATTACCGCCAACTGCAGCAATTACGCCAAAGCTATCCCCAAGTTCCAGTGATGGCGCTGACTGCCACTGCCACGGAACGAGTGCGGCACGACATTGTGGATCAACTTAACCTCAAAGATCCCGTCGTTCACTTGGCAACCTTCAACCGCCCCAATCTTTACTATGAGGTGCGCCCTAAACAGCGCCAAACCTATGATGAACTGCTTCAAATCGTTCGTAAAACCCCAGGATCAGGGATTGTTTACTGCCTCAGCCGCAAGCGAGTGGATGAACTGGCGCTAAAACTGCAAAACGATGGGATTCAAGCCCTGCCTTATCACGCGGGATTGACGACCGAAACCCGCACTGACAACCAAAATCGCTTCATTCGAGACGACGTGCAGGTGATGGTTGCCACTGTTGCGTTTGGCATGGGCATCAATAAGCCAGATGTGCGCTTTGTGGTGCATTACGATCTGCCGCGCAACATTGAAGGCTACTACCAGGAATCGGGACGGGCAGGGCGAGATGACGAACCCGCTAACTGCATCTTGTTTTATGGAGCAGGTGATATTAAAACGGTGGAGTTTTTGATTAGCCAAAAGGTTGATCCCTCCACGGGTCAGCCCTTGGAAGACGAGCAGCGGATTGCTAGCCAACAACTACGCCGGGTGGTCAACTATGCCGAAGCAACGGAATGCCGCCGGATTATTCAGTTGGGTTACTTTGGCGAAGCGTTTCTGGGCAACTGCGGCAATTGCGATAATTGCTGCAATCCTAAACCTGTAGAAGACTGGACGATTGAAGCCCAAAAGTTTCTCTCTTGCGTGGCGCGAGTGCGGGAACGGTTCGGCATGGGCTATGTAGTAGACGTGTTGCGCGGTTCCAAAAGCCAACGGGTGTTGCAAAACGGGCATGAAAAGTTGTCTACTTATGCGATCGGCAAAGATCGCAGCGCTGAGGAGTGGCGCATGTTGGGGCGATCGCTGGTGCATCAAGGCTTAGTCGATGAAAGCAGCGATGGTTATTCGGTGCTGAAGCTAAACGAATTAAGTTGGGAAGTGTTGCGAAAACAGCGATCGGTCAATGTTGCCGTGGCACCGGGTCGTTCCCAAACCGCACAAACTAGCGGCGAAACGGATGAAAACATCGAAGCTCTCTTCCAGCGGCTACAAGCACTGCGGAAGCGTCTTGCCGATCAGCAATCCGTGCCGCCCTACGTGGTATTTGCTAACACCAGCCTGCGTTTAATGGCACAACAACAGCCGCTAAACCGCGCTCAGTTTTCCCAAATTTCCGGCGTGGGCAGCCGTAAGCTTGACCAATATGGGGATGTTTTTCTATCTAAGATTCGCGAGTTCCGCATCGAAAAAGGGCTTTCTTTAAACCCTTCTGCTGCTTCTGCTTCCTCTAGTGCCCCACCCTTTCCCCGCTCTCCCTCAGATACCCATCAGCTGACCTTGCAGCTTTTTCAACAGGGATTCAAACCATTTGAAATTGCCGAGCAGCGCAACTTGCGAATGAGTACGGTGATGACCCATTTAGCAGAATTGATTGAGATGGACTATGACATTCCCCTCAATCGCCTAGTTTCGCTGGATCGCCAAGAGAAAATTTTGCACGCGATCGCGACTGTCGGTGGGGACTCACGCCGTCAAATTCGCGATTATTTGGGAGAAGTATACGGTTATGACGAGATTCACCTCGTGCAGGCATACTGGCGACGAGAAAATCTGGAGCAGTCCTAACGGCTTGCCAGGGGCAAATTAACCGCATTTTGTTACATTCTTAAATTAATGTTGCAATTTTGTAACAATATCTGTTATATTAATTTACATAAAGTTACAAAAGCAAATTTAGGAGACTCTCATGAAAAGCGGCGTTGTGATTGAAGAAGGCGGCAGACAAAATATTTATGCGGTTGAGCCAAGAATGTACGTCACTGACCAGCCTCAGTTCGGCTTTACTAAATATGCGGAACTCTTCAACGGACGCATGGCAATGATTGGCTTTGTCTCTTTGCTAGCTTTAGAAGTTTTTACAGGTCATGGCGTGATTGGTTTTCTGACCAACCTGTCTAACCTTTAGTCTGCTGTGGTTGTGGCTCTGGTAAAGCCGCAAGTGTTTAGTCGTGAAGTGAACGAAGTTTCTTACATCAGCCCTAGCTCTCCCTAGGGCTTTTTGCATGAATTTAAACTGTGAATTAGAAACACCCTCACACTCATTAAGATGAATCTGTATGGTGTGGCAGAAATTATGTGTAAAGCTCAAATCGGATGCTTCATTTTAATGGGAATTAGTGTAAGTCTGGTTGCCTGTAGATCGCCCACCTCGTCCTTATTCTCAAGCGCACCGTCCAAAGCTCCAACCGTAATCGCGGCTTCCCCCTCTACCGCGCAACCCATTGAATACAAAACTTACACACTGGCGCGGAGCGTAGTCCACACCATATCAATACCGCCCCAGAGTCAGGTTTTGGTAACGCCTGCGGTATCGGGCACCGTTGAACCTGTTGGAAAACTGGCTCAGCGATATGGGGCGATCGCTGCAATTAATGGAGGCTACTTTGATCCTGAAAATCAACAGTCGATTTCGCCAGTAACATTGCAAGGGAACGCGATCGCTAAACCAGAAGACAATCAGCGGTTGATGTCTAATCCTAATCTATTGCCCTACCTCGATAAAATTCTCAATCGCTCTGAATTTCGCCGTTACCAATGTGGAAAAGTCGTTCAGTATGACATTACCCGTCGTCAAACGATTCCTCGCGCCGACTGTCAGCTTCAAGATTCCCTCGGTGCCGGTCCTCAACTGTTGCCAAATGCAACCTTAGCAGAAGAGGGCTTTTTAGAAATTCGCGACCAAAAAGTGATTCGTGATCCGCTAGGAGTCAATCAGCCCAATGCTCGGAGCGCAATCGGCATTACCCGCAACAATACAATTATTTGGGTGATGGTGGCACAAAAGCCAGAAGATCCGAACAACAGTGGTATGACAATCCCAGAGCTAACGAATTTTATGAAAACCTTGGGAATCGAGAAGGCGATGAATCTAGATGGCGGCAGTTCTGCGTCACTGCACTATCAGGGCAAGACCCTTTACGGCAAGTTAAATGAGTCTGGCAAACCGATTGGGCGATCGATTAAATCAGCCTTACTCATTCAACCCATCAAAAAGCCAGAGAACTAGCTCCCTGGCTTTTAATCCATTCGATGAATATAGACGTTTATCTAGAACTATTCATCGCGACCCGCTACGACACTCGCAACAACCCGCTCTGGATCAGATACTGCAACGACACCCTCTGGCATCACGAGTTCATTCACATGAATTGCACTGCCTACTTCTAGCTCAGAAACATCCACTTCGATCCCTTCGGGAATCACAGAAGCAGCACATCGCACGGCTAAAGATCCCATCGAAGTTTCCAAAGATCCCCCGCCTAACTTCACTCCCGTTGCAGTCCCCACAAAATGGAGAGGAACATCCACTTCCAAGTCACCATGATCAGCAACGGCATAGAAGCTAACGTGGTAAGGGGTGCCTCGCCAAGGATGGGTTTGCACTTCTCGCAGCAAGGCTTTACCTGCCCACGGCACTTCAGGAATCGTAATATCGATCAAGGTATTATTGACCGAGGCTTGTCTCATGAGCCGTTCAGCCTCTTTTGCACTCAGGACTAGAGAAATAGATTCTGTTCCCTTATGTCCATATAAGACAGCAGGCAATTTGCCAGACTGGCGAAGAGCATTGGGTTTACTTCCAGTCGGACGAGGTTGGCATTCAATCGTAAGTTTCATAACAAAAAATCAAGGATTAAGGAGTTGAAGCAAATTTTAGCCATCGGTTGAAGCCACTAGACTTCAATGGTTTGACTGGGAATTTCGGCAGCAGTGGTGCCGTTGGAATAGAGCAAAGCGCGTTTCGGTCCATGGATTGGATCTTCAACGATGATGGTTTGATCGCGGCTTGCTCCTAGGGAGACGATCGCGATCGGCACTTCCATCAACTCTGCCAATAGTTTGAGGTAATCTAGCGCTTGCTGCGGCAAGTCCTCTAAAGCGCGACAATCAGCGGTGGATTGCTTCCAACCGGGAACAGTTTTATAAATCGGTTGGCAATGAGCAAAGGTACGCGAATTGCTAGGAAAGTCGTGACGACGCTCATTTTTCACTTCATAAGCAACACAAACTTTGATCTCATCCAGTTCGTCTAAGACATCAAGTTTAGTAATTGCCAGACAATCTAGCCCGTTTATCCGAACTGCATAGCGACCAATGACAGCATCAAACCAGCCACACCGCCGCCGCCGTCCCGTTGTAGTCCCAAATTCAGCGCCGCGATCGCACAGCATCTCACCCACTTCCCCATGCAGTTCTGTTGGAAAAGGACCTTCTCCAACACGGGTCGTATAAGCCTTTGCCACGCCAATCACGCGATCGATCATCGTGGGTCCCACTCCCGTGCCCACACACGCCCCGCCTGCAACCGGGTTAGAGGAAGTTACATAAGGATAAGTCCCATGATCGAGATCGAGCAGAGTTCCCTGTGCCCCTTCAAACAAAATATTGCGTTTGCGTTGAATGGCATCGTAGATTCGCAGCGAAGAATCAATTACATGAGGACGCAAGCGTTCTGCGTAAGCCAAATATTCTTCGATCACAGCCTGCGGATCAAGCGGGGGGAGATTATAAAGCTTTTCTAAAATGACATTTTTATAGTCAACCGTCCAACGAAGCCGCTTACGCAACGAGTCGGCATCCATTAGGTCAATCATCCGAATGCCAGTTCGTTCCGACTTGTCAGCATAGGTCGGACCAATTCCGCGCCCAGTGGTGCCAATTTTGTGTTCCCCCCGACGCTCTTCCGATGCCTGATCAATTAAGCGGTGATAAGGCATTGTTACATGGGCAGTTTCTGAAATGAGCAGGTTCGCCGTTGAAATCCCTAACTCCCGAAGCTGATCCAGTTCACCTAACAACACCTTTGGATCAATAACAGTGCCACATCCGATAATGCATTCTGTATCAGGATAAAGAATACCTGACGGGATGAGGTGCAGCTTAAAAGTCTGATCCTTAACAACAACGGTATGCCCAGCATTGACCCCGCCTTGATAACGAACGACCATATCCGCTGAGTTGCTCAGCAGATCTGTTATTTTTCCTTTTCCTTCATCGCCCCATTGGGCACCAACCACAATGACGTTAGCCAAGACTTTTTATAGCGTTAGAGTTTGCACAAACTCTTATTATCAAGACCGTGTGACCTTTATGTCAACCCAGTATTAAAACTCATGCAAAAATGCGTTTGAGTTTATTGATAACTCGACGTTTGAACGATGTTTGTCGAAGATTTTGCCTGAGTGTTGCCAAAGCCGCTTGAGTTTCGTGATCCAGTGGAGCAAGTTGAAAGGCTTGGAGAGCATCTTGGTAATCTGAGATCGCTTTGCCCCCCAAGACCACCGTATGAGTGGTATCGAAATCCAACACATAGCGTAACGCAAGGGCAGTCATCGAAAAGCCAGCCGGAACCAAAGATTGGTAAACCGCATACTGTTCCGTTTTTGCGTCGTTCATCCAAGACGAGCGAATATCCTCCTTAGTCAACTGCGGTTTATGTTGAAAGTATTTACCAGTCAGCAGTCCCGCTTCAAACACTCCCCGTATCATGCTGCCCAAAGAATGACTCTGCACTAAGTCGAGCATTTTTTCAGGGTAGGTGAGCAACGATTGGGAAAACATCACCACTTCTACCGCATTCTTGCGGCTCAGTTGTTCCACTAAATCTGCATTATCGGTAGAAATGCCATAGAACCGAATCTTTCCCTCTTGTTTCAAAGCGTCTAGGATTTGCTTCCCTTCCTCTATTGACTTAACATTCGGAGGACTGTGATACAGATAAAGATCGACATAATCAGTCTGTAGTCGCTCCAAACTCCCTTCTAAGCTTTTCCGAATGGTCTGCGGGTGACAATCGATGACCCGTTTTCCAGTGTCACCCCGCCGTAAGCCAAATTTTGTGCTCACAATCCAGCGATCGCGTCTATCGCGCAGGGCTTCCCCAACTCGTCGCTCTCCTTCGCCGGCTCCATAGATTTCTGCGGAGTCAATGGTATTGATCCCAAAGTCCTCGCAGGCGTGAATCAAGTTGATCACCTGATCCCGCCCAACGTCCGTGAACCCATCAGCTTTGCCATCTAGGGTGATAGGTCCACTGAGTTGCCAAGTTCCGATCGCGATCGCAGACGTTTTGAGAGTCGTGCGCCCTAGAATGCGGTACTCCATATCAACCATATCAACGGCTTCCCGATGGTGAACCAAAAGTTTGCTTTACCTTTCTAATCAAACTAGGCACTAACTTATCAGGATTCCAATTAATCAACTGATACTTCAATCGATTCATCATGTTCTCTTTACCCCGATAGGTCTCTACAAACTCTGGGCTAGATTTGCCATCTCGCGCCACAACAAAGTAGGGCGGCTCAACATACGGATCATAATGATCAAGAGACATGTATTCAACAACATAAGCCCAACGGGTTTCTTGAGTGATATTGGGCGTAGTACTGTGCAGTGTAAACGAAGAGAAAATAACCACATCTCCCGGCTCAGCCGTAATCAATATGGGACTTTCCGGTACGCCGTCATACACAACCTCATGTCCAAGCCTGCGATAGGGCAAACTTTGCTTATGAGAACCAGGTTGCAACCATAGCCCACCGTTGTTTTCATTGGATTCGGTTAAAGCAACCCAAAATTGATAATGTGTATCCTGAAGACGGCTGTAGTTATTATCCTGATGCCAGGGAAAAGTATCGGCTCCAGGACCTTTGGCAACTGCTTGATCCCAACGTACCCAAATATCTGGACCCGCTAAGTCCTTCAGTAAATCTATAATTTTCTGCTTAGAAATAAATTGTTGAAGCTTTAAACTTTTGAAAAAGATGCTAATTCTGAAAATCATTGAACCCCGCGTCAACGTATCATTGTCGTCGCGTAATTGAGCTTCCTTAATGTCTTCCAAAAGAGTTTTCATTTCCTCTTTTGTGAAAACTTCTTTACAGACAATAAACCCATCTCTTTCAAAAGATACTTGGCGTTCTGTCTTCATGGTTTAGTGCCCCTAATTGAAACTACTGACGATTCCTTTGCTTTGTGACTGAAGAGACGTTTTAAAAGTCCTACTGAAAAGACGTTTTAAAAGTTCTACTGCTTGTAGCAATACATAGAGATTCCGCAAGATCTTTAAAAAGGGAAATTTTGCCCACTTCTGGGCTAGTTCCCTCCTTTTTGAAAGAGGTTTAAGGAGAATTCTAAGTACTTCACACGACAGCCAATGCTGTTAAACAACCGTCTGAAGGTTGAGTTTTTGAAAGCCTAATCTCTTCCGTAAGGTAGTAGACTTTTGCTTATCAAAGCTATTGTATTTCTCTATACATTATGGAATATTCAAGCTCTTTTCTATAAAGAAACGATAAACCTTGAAGAGAAATTGTAAAAGTTCTGTAAGTTCTTCTATAGCAGGCAAAGTGAAAACAATAATTATTCTCAAGACGTGGTAGAGAGTGTTCAAAAAACCTTCAAAAAAGGGTAGCTCAATCTACCTGAAGTCCTAGGGTGCTTGAGTCAGCAAAACTCTCATAACTCTCTTTGAATACGTTTTCCTGGCAACGATCGTTTGCAACTAATTTTTTAATAACTAAATGATTCAGTTGAACGCTAGTTAGATGCTGAACTGATAAATATTTTCTATGATCTATAAAGGCTCTGAAACTTTAGGAATCTGAAACATTTTTGTAGTCAGTTCACTTATGGTGATTAGTCTGACCAGTCGTACTATTTCAAGAGGTTTTTGTGGCTTTATATGCTGACCTGCATCGTCATTTGGGAGGCTCGGTTGTTCCCAGAGTTTTATGGCGCTATCTTCAACGTAACGATTCGCAATTAGTTGATCAATTTCCTGGCTATGCAGAGTTTGAAGATTTTTATACTCGTCCTCGTAATACTTTAGATGAGTACTTGGAACTTCATACGTTAGTAGAAGGGGTGCAGACTGTTGAAGCGTTGCCCTATTTTATTTATCGGTTGATGCGGGGAGCGTATATTTTTGAGAATTTGGCTTATCTAGAGCTACGCTATACGCCTTATCTGCGGACACCTGCTCATTTGAGTCAGTCTGAGCGGATTGATTTGATGACGGAAATTGTGCAAGTGGTGGGGCAGGCTAGCCAACTGAATGAGTATCCGATTGTGACGAGCCAGATCTTGTGTATGCATGTCAGGTTGCCGTATGAGGTGAACCGCGCCATTGTTGATTTGGCGGCACACAATCGAGATTATGTGTGCGGAATCGATATAGCGGGGGGCGATAATCACTATGGAGAACGGATGGAAGAGTTTGTGCGGCTCTATGCCTATGCGCGATCGCTGGGGTTGAATACCACTGGGCACCTCTACGAGACTCGCGATGGCTGTCATGCTGAACTGCTGCCTTATTTAATGCGAATTGGTCATGGAATCCAAATTCCGCTACAGCAGCCTCAGTTGCTTAAACAAATCGCTGAACAGAAGCAGTGCTTGGAAATATGTCCAACAACGTATTTAAAAACAGGAACGTTAGATGACATTTCACAACTCAAACACGTCTTCGATCGCTGTTTTGAAGCAGGCGTGGATATGGCGATTTGCACGGACAATGCTGGGTTGCATAACGTTCGGCTACCTTTTGAGTATGAAAATCTTCTAACCCATGACGTGATTGGATTTGAGCAACTACAGGCTTGTCAAGATGCTGCCTTTAAACATGCGTTTGCTTGGCCCTATGGTCAACGTCCGGCATCGTTACTTAATGGTCTGCTACACCCTGAAATATCCAAGAGCGTGTTTGAAAAACACCCGGCATCAGCTAAGTAGATCTTTCGGAGCTTGTGGCTGTATGTCACTATTGCACGGCTAAGCTGTATGTCACTATTGCACGGCTAAATAATAGTGATTTTAATAGGGGATTGAGTGGTTAATATTTGCGCTCTTGGGGTTGAAATTGGGTGATGATGACGGGCATATATTGAATATCGATACCTGCGGCAGAGTAGTAGGTGAGGGTATGTTTGAGGAAATTGGTATCATCGCGATCGGGATAATCTTCTCGCGCATGGGAACCCCGACTTTCTTTACGGTTCAGGGCGGAGGTGAGAATCATTTCACCCACAATCATTAGGCTACGAAGTTCCAACGCTTCGATCAGTTCTGTGTTCCAGTCTTTGCCTTTATCATCTAACCGGACTTGGCGATAAAGCTGCTGAATCTCTTTAAGTTTGGCAATTCCTTCCTGCATGACGGATTCTGACCGAAATACACCGCAATATTGGGTCATGCAATCTTGATATTGCTGCCGAATTTGGGCAATGCGATAGGTGCCGGGTTGATCGATCAACGCTTGAATTTGGTCAGCAGCTTCGGTGAGATAATGGGTTTCGTCTAGGTCAGGAAGCTTGCGGTTTTGGATATAGTGGGCGATCGCGGCTCCTGTTCGGCGACCATACACCACGCATTCCAGTAAAGAATTGCTGCCCAATCGGTTTGCCCCATGCACCGACACACAGGCTGCTTCCCCTGCCGCAAAAAAGCCTTCCACCAACTCAGTCGCACTGCCGCGCACCCGACCCTCGGTGTTGACCGGAATGCCGCCCATGGAATAATGCACAGTTGGGCGAACGGGCATCGGTTCATTCACTGCATCAATTCCCAGCAACCGATGGGCTTCTTCCCAGCAAAAGGGCACTCGGCTCATAATCTTTTCCTTGCCCATGTGTCGCAGGTCTAGATAGATGAAAGAACCTCCAGCGCTGCCATCGGGATTTATCCCCCGCCCCGCCCGAATTTCTCGCGTAATTGCCCGTGAGGTAATGTCACGCGGAGCCAGTTCCATCCGGCTGGGGGCATAGTCTTCCATAAACCTGCGCCCTTCATGGTTAATTAGATAGGCACCTTCACCTCGCACGGCTTCCGAAATCAACACGCCCACCGGATATAGCCCCGTAGGGTGAAACTGGACGAACTCGATATCTTCTAGCGGCAATCCAGCTAGTGCCGTCATTGCTAGCCCGTCGCCGGTGGAGGCGTAATCATTGGAGGTAGTGTTGTAGACGCGCCCATAGCCACCGGTGGCAACCATGATCGCTTTGGCACGGGCGATCGCCAACTGTCCATCCAGCAAGTGATACATGACCACCCCTTTTGCCTGCCCGTCTTCCAAGATCAGCCGCGTCACATACCATTCGTCGTAAATAGTGACCCCATACTGCATCAGGTTACAGATGAGTTCATGCAAAATGGCGTGTCCGGTTTTGTCGGCAGCGTAGCAGGTGCGATTGTGAGAATGTCCGCCAAAGGCACGTTGGGCAATGCGTCCATCGGCAGCACGAGAAAATAACACGCCCATGTGTTCCAAATCAATCACCACGTCGGGCGCTTCACGGGTGAGAATTTCAACCGCATCTTGATCAGCCAGATAGTCGGAGCCTTTCACTGTGTCGAAGGCGTGAGCTTCCCAGCTATCGGTTGGATCGGCGTTTTGCAGAGATGCCGCCATGCCGCCTTGGGCTGCTACTGAATGAGAGCGAATGGGGTGGGTTTTGGCGATTAACCCCACGCTTAATGTTGGATTGGTGCGAACGATTTCTAGGGCGGCACGAGATCCGGCTAAGCCGCCACCGATGATGATTACGTCGTGTTCAAGCATGAGGGAGGAAGTTATACAGTTTTGAGTTTTGAGTTTTGAGTTGTAAGGCAAAGAAGCACTGCCGTTTTTAGAAAATCATCTGTTGCATCTCAATTTCAAACTGAATAGTGGGGCTAGGAGTTTGGAATTGGGCAGAGTTAGGGTGAAAATAACAAAGTTCCCTGCAAATAATGAAGGGAACTTTGGATAGTTTCTGCGATCTCGTTCTGTCTCTGAATATTATCCAGTGACTTGAGCCGCTCGTTGGCTGGGGGTGGCGATCGGGGTTGTGGTGGTGTTTTTTTCCGCAGCTAGATCAACCGCAGTTAACTCAATATGATTTAACAAAGTTGTGACGAAGGCAAAGAGGAGAAAGGGAACCGTCAGCACCAAGATTAGCCCAACAATTGCGATCGCAAAAATGGGTTTACTCGCTCCCATTAATGCCATGGCAGCAGATAAGCTCAAGAAAATGACCATCAGCCAAACAATAATCTGACCATAAATATCACCAAAAGAGAGAGTGCAGTTCATCCGGTACTTTGATAGGTTATTCATAACTGCCTTTAAATTTTTGATAGTATAACGGGCTGAAAATCTATTAACCCTACGTTAAGACGGTAATGGCAGAAGCGGCAATTTTTAAATCATTTTGAAATGTTCGCAACATAGCTTTACGTCTTGCGTCCATTTTTAGATTTAAGAACCTCACCGAAAGTAGAGACACTGCATTCTGCTTCGTTCAATTTATCAAACTCATGCACGTTGATTCATTAGGTCTATGTCTCTTTTACCATCTTTTGTAATTGTGTTTGATACGACTGCTCTGCTAGCAGGTAAGACTCGCGAGTGGCAGCAGTTTTCTCAATTGGGAGAGTGTTTAGTGAGCGAGGGAGTGCTTGAGGCAATGAATGCACTGTGCGATCGCGCTCCAGAACCTGCCATTGAAGCGACCGCCCGTGAGTTTACCCGATTTTATCCCACAAGCGGCTGGAAAACGAGTTTGGCGATCGCAGAACATCCGTTACTCAAGCCTGCCGATGGGCATACCCTCAGTCAACGGGCACGATTATCTTTAGAGGTGTTGAAGTGCGCCTATGGAGTAGCACGACGCAGACGCGATAGTTTAGTGATTGTGGTTGCCAATGATCAGTTGATGCTACAAAAAATTCAAGGATTAAACACAAAAAACTTGTGTGGAATACCGTTAGCTGCATTAATGCAGTGGAGTCGGACTCAGCGCCGTCCTGCGGCTGTTGCCCATTATCTGCAACTAACGCGATCGCCTGAAGGTGCCGCTAACATTGCAACCAGCCGCCAAACTGTTAGCTCCAAACCCTATATTTCTCAACCTATAGGTCGCGTGGCTACGGCTCCCACACCCGTACTTTCCCGTTCTATCCGTAAGGCTTCCGCTCGTCGCCCTGTACACTGGTCACGACTGGTCGCAAATAGTGTGAACTTACTCATCATCGTCACGTTGAGCGCGATCTCTTGGTGGTTCATTAACCCGATTAGTTTTAACCAAATCTGGCAGCAGATCCCAATCGTAGGGAAATAGGAGTCAGGCGATAATGCAGTGTGAGAAAGGAAGGGAAAAGGAATGAAGATGAAACGTTCGACGCTGGTGTTTCAGGGCATTTTGATTCTGCTGCTTTTGGGCGGTGTAGCGTTAGGGTTGCGAGGAAGGATGAGCGCGATCGCGGATAGTGTGCCGTCTGCGAGTGTGCCACCTGTTATACCATCCGCTAGCCCAACTCCTATCAAAGCACCTGTAAAACCCATCCCAGAAGCGATCGCAAAACTGCCATCAACTATAGCCGATACAATACGGCAAGATTTAAGTCAGAAAACAGGCATTCCAGCAGATAAACTGCAACTGGTGCAATCGACTCCAAAAACCTGGTCAGATGGCTGCTTGGGTTTGGCTAAAGCGGATGAAATGTGTTCTCAAGCGATGGTTCCGGGTTGGCAAGTCGTATTTTCCAACGGCACCCAGCGCTGGGTCTATCGCACCAATGCAACAGGTAAAGTTTATCGGATGGAACCTACGACATGATTTTTCGGCATTGCTGAATCTGGGGATGAAATTTCTAGGGGCAATCCCTTGTGGTTGCCCTCGATCTCCGGCAGGGTAGCCACAAGACCTATCCCTACAGTCAAAAATCATACTTGCTTTCAGCAACACCGATTTTCCGTTTAGAAATTGTGGCGATTTTTAGCAGCAGATACCCATGCCACCCAAATATTTTCAAATTTATCAAGCCTTTGAGCAGGAAGTAGTTGGGTTGAATCGAGCGATCGCTAAAAATATTAGTGCTGCCAGCCTGAAAACCGATATAGCAGCTTTGCAAGCTTTTTTTCAAGCACACATCTGGGCGCTGGATGTAGATGAATTAGATCCAGCCGTGGCGCATCAAGTGCAGTCGTTTAATGTGGAAATTGATAAACAACTGCGCTTATTGAGCATGGATGGAATGTTTTTGCTGGCAGCAAAGCAATCAAAAACCAAGGAACAACGCTTTAACCAGATGCGCGATCGCCTTGCCCTTTTACTGAGATATTGCAATGGCTTGTTAGATCATGACTAATAACTGTAGGCGATCGCTAAACTCATCTTCTTTCAGCTTAAGCGCAGACGACGGCGCAGACGGGTCAAGCCTGTCACTGCTAACACGACTCCTGCGATCGTAGTTGGCTCAGGCACTGCTGCTTGAATAGGAGCATCCACTTTGCCGCTGTCTGTGTCTGCTAGAAAACTCAGTTGTCCAGTAAATCCGCTATTCCAAGATAAGGAAAGGGTTCCTTTCAGGTCATTCCCTGCACCCGAAATGTCTGTGGAATAGGCGTAAGCATCGGGACTTTGCCCAGAAAGTACAGTAAAAGGAATGCCATTTCCTGACCCTACTGTTTTCTCAGGTGCTAGAACAATGTCAAAAAAAGTATTTCCAGGAATAGCATTGATAATTAGCGAGGTGATTTTTTGAGCAAACCCAGTATTAGTAGAAAGAGTCCAGGGAAATTCATAGGTATCGCCTACTTGGGTTAGAGACCAGCCTGCTCCAAATGCGCCTCCGGCTTGCGCTCCAGTTGGGTTCCAAGTGGCAGTTTGAGAGCCACCGTCTAGATAGTTTGCGGTCACTTTAATGCCGCCCATTTGAGCGCCAGAGGTTGCAAAGCCGGAGATTGAAAAGGCGTATGCTGGAGCCGAAGGTGTCAGTCCAGTTAGTAGTGTTGCGCTTGCCAGAATACTGTTGAACAGGTGAAGGTGCCTCATGGGGTTCATTCCTTAGTTAAAGGGCTAGCGTAGGCTTGAACTTTTTCTACTATTGCATAAATAACTTGAGCAAGATGTCCAAGTGGCTAAGTAGAAACACTTGATAGAAGCTCTAACAGAGCAAATCGCTTCAGTTATGCAGAAAAAAATTTTATATTTCTTTGCGCGATCGCCCTTTTACAGTCTCAGGAAATCGACCCCAACACCATTTCATAAAAACGTAAGCCAAAACGGCTGTAACTCTTAAACTACCCCGCACCCCGCACCCCGCACCCCGCACCCCGCACCCCGCACCCCGCACCCCGCACTGTTATTTGCTACCCACCACTTCCGCTTCGTCTTCAAAAGAGTCTCCACCAAAAACAGGCTTTTTCTCCTTGCCAAACTCTGCCAAAGTAATCAGGAACCGTAGCGCTTTAACCACGTAGGCTGCGCAGTCGTAAGGAGTACTTTCGTAGAAGTGTCGCCACGCTGCCGCCTTATGTTCGTCATAGCGCTGACCATGTTCGGGATAGTGATCGAGCCATGCCAAGCGCACCGCGTGACCAATCAGCACATCCAAGGCGATGGTTTCTTCAATGTACAAGTCGGGGTTGCGATCGCCAAAGGCAGCCAACTCCATCAGCGTCTCAATATTCACCTGGCGATATTCAGGAGCCTGAATCTTATTCAACAAATGCTCCACCCGTAGGGCAAAGTTCTTTTCTCCCGGAGTCATCTCTGCCATTAACGGCTCACTTTCTAACCGATTGCGCCGCTCCAGCTTGTCACCGATTACCAAGCCTTTGCAGTGTTTTAACACGTTCCAAACGCTGGGATAAAAATCGGCAGGCACCCGATTGAGCGATCCTTCTCGCTGGCGTTTGTGTAGCCAATAGTCTCCTGCCGTCTGAACTTCAGCCTGGGTTCCCAATTGCTCGGACTGCACTTCCCAGTCGATCTCATCTTGTTGCTGAGAAACTCGCAGCGCCTCTTGCTGAAAAAAGGATTGGTTGATGCTGGCGTAGCCCTTGAGCACCTGATAGAGCCGTGTTTGAATTTCGTGAGGGCTGAGTTGTAGCAAGCGATCGTACGCTTCATCTTGGGTAAGCTGATGCTCTCGCGCCAGTTCTGCGGTAATCAGCAAAATCAAAAAGCCAACTCGCAGGGTGAGCAACCCATCAAATAGGGCAGGTTCCGCCTTAATCAACAGGCTGAGATAGACCAGGATTTCTTGGGTTAAAACGCGATCGCGAATATCTTCCCGACAAAACTCCCGTAGTTTTTCCATCAATTCTTGGGGTGCCATGGGGCGCGTAATCAAAGAATCTTCACTGTAGGCACGTCCCACAGCAATCTGCTTTTGCCGCACCAAAATATCCGTCACCACATCCGCAAAGTTAATGGTCATCTTGTCGTATAGACCTGCAACCCCGCGCAAAATCGCCCATAGTTTCAAGCGATCGGCTTTGAAATAAACTTCATTCAGCAAATCTTCCACGCTGACCGTCTGGTTTGGTTTCCCCAAGCCCGTATCAAACTCAAACCCATGTAGCCTCGCCAAGCTGCTCAACAGTTCATATTGTTCATATAGGTTATCAGACTGACGCAAGCTCGCTAGCAGCGGTGCCACATCGGTTTCAGACTCCAGCGTAAACTCTTGAGTAATGCTGAGGGGAAAATTTCGGTCTGAATTAAAGGACAAATAAACTTCTGCGGGGGCAGCGTCTTGTACCGGAGCCTCGGCAAAAGAAAAACAGTGTAAAAAGTCAATCCGCTCGGTGCAAGCAGTCAACATTAACTGATTCAAACGTCCCAATTTCACCTGTATCCCATTGCAAACCCCTTCTTGGAGTTCCTTAATCAGCGTTAAGATCGGCAATCCTTTGTCGCTTTCATCTTCCACCTTGAGCATGGTGTGGGTCAGCAGCAAGGTCATCATGGGGCGACCCAACTGATTCCAGTGGCGCTGAAGGTGGGCAATTTCAGAGCGAATTTGGCTGACCAGAAAGTGAGGATCGAGGGAGAGGTAAAACTGCTGTTGGTCAAGCAGCGACGGCAGAAAAACTACGGTTTCCCCGGAAACTCGAAAGATGCGAGAGGTGGTCAAACCGCGCAACCGTCGCCACGGACGACCCGTTAGCCCTAATTTATCATTGCGTCCAATTTGGGTGTAAGCATCAGCCAGTTCAGTGGCGCGTCTGACCTGAATCGGCTCGATTTGTTTGGGTGTTTGGGTATCAATTCCGTAAGCTGCAAGCCGAGACTGGAGGGCTTCGTCTTCGGCTAGGAGGGCAATTTGTATAATCGGTTTCCGCTGTTGGCGTACATGCAGATGGCGACCTAGGGGATCGATATCGCCCACAGATAGCAAGTCTTCACTGAGCAGTTGCCCCAAAAGATATAAGCTCTGCGCCCAGACGAGGGGAATGTTTTCATTGGGTAGACGGGGCTGGCTTTGGGGAGTTTGGCGCTCGGCTTCTACTTGTTCTTTGGGCACAAAATAGAGTTCTGGCAGCAATCCTACACCATCGCGCTCTACTAATACGGTTTGCAGTTTGGCTTGATACTCGCTGATTTGCAAGCGATCGCCCCGAAAAACACTATCCAACAGCAAATAGGTAAAGAACAATGGCCATTCGCACTCAATATGTTCAAATTGCTTCAGTTCCCAGGGTTCATAATGCAGCCGAGTCGTATCTTCTAAAACAGTTTGGTGACCATCGCGCAAAAAACGTTTGCAGCCGTAGCGCCCTTGCAGTTTGTGGATGATTTTGGTGCGGGTGCGATCGCACAACTCTAAATCGTCTACTGCAAACGCCGGAAACCCAATAATGCTCAAAGAGGCTGCATCCACTTCCTTAGAACTGGATTCTCTCGGCAGCAGCGACTCTAGGGTAATGCGGGCACGGGCGATTTCATCGGGCAACACATGAATTACCGAGGATTGTCCGCCTTTCACGCCATACAAATTTAGCCCGTTCATTGCCTCCAGTGCTGCCTTTGCCATGCCCACGGAGCTAGCATTTAATTCTGGGTTGCCGTGGTTGATTTTGTTACCGCGCTCCCAAATTCCATAATCTGGAGTGCGATAGGCTCTACCAATGTAATAAACCAGATTTTGGATAAAATTGACTTCATCATTGTTGAAAATAATGTACAGTCCCGATGCGGTCATCTGCGCCAGCATCAGCAGAAATACTGAGGTGGCATCCAACTGCAAATGTCCCCAGGCATCATCGCCCACCACCACATCGCCCGTTTGCGTATCATATTTGGCATGCAGCGCATCCAGCAAGGATTGAGTTTCCTTGAAGGCTTCCACTTTGTGGGCTTGCCGCATCATGGCAAACAGCAGCCCCCGCATTAGTTTAATCACGCTGTGTTCTAGCTCAAAGGTGCGTCCGCGATCGTCATCCACCTTCCGATATGCCAATGCCAAACCCCATACCGCGAGAATGCTATACACGTTGTCTCGCACCCAAGCATCGGTATAGTCGCCATGGGCGTTGACTGCGGTACTGGCGGGAAGCAGTCCAGTAATTGGGTTTTGGCGCGTCAAAATGATTGTTTTGATCTGCTCGTAGTAATGATTGAGCCGAAGCTGAAGATCAGAAGTTCTCATTCACAGTCCTAATTATGATCGCGATCGCTTGATTATTGCTGAACTTAAAAAGCTTAACTGTAGGCAGTTTGACCACCCAGCGATTTTATATTCTTGCCAATATCTTTAATTGAATAAGCTCAAAATTCACCGTATTTTCACAGGGAACACTTTATGCTGTTATACGTAGCATTAGAGATAGATGAATTCATTTCAGGCTTCTCCTCGCTTGGTCAATTGACAAAAGCGAAAGCAAATTCCACGGTAGTTGTGTAAACCCTGATTGACTAGTTGAGTGTACCCTGTTCTTAATCCTCAGTAACCTTTCGGGGGCATTGAGGATTTTTGATTGGAGGGAAATACTGCGGCTCCATAAGCCCTCAATTTAGAAAGGTCATTATTTTGTGCCGGAATCTTGCCTCATTCCCAAACTGTAACAGTTTGCAACGTATAATAAGGGTCATGTCAACCTAGAGAGACTGTGAAGGGACTACATGCGTGTTGCGATCGCTGGAGGCGGACTAGCAGGGTTAACCTGTGCAAAATATTTGATAGATGCAGGTCATACGCCGATTGTGTTAGAGAGCCGTGACGTTTTGGGCGGCTTAGTGGCAGCGTGGAAAGACGAGGATGGAGACTGGTATGAAACTGGGCTACATGCTTTTTTTGGGGCTTACCCCAACATGCTGCAACTGCTGGATGAGTTGGGCATTGCCGATCGCTTGCAGTGGAAAAAACACCAGCTTATTTTCAACCAGCCCGAAAAACCAGGTGTGTTGTCCTATTTTAATGTTCCCGATATTCCTGCACCTTTTAACGTTATTGTTTCCATTCTTCGCAATAACGACTTATTGACCTGGAACCAAAAAATTCGGTTTGCGATCGGGCTAATTCCAGCGGTAGTGCGGGGTCAACAGTATGTGGAAAACATGGATAAATACACCATGTCTGAGTGGCTGAAACTCCAAGGAATTGATGAAGGAGTCAATACCGACATTTTTATAGCTGCTAGTAAGGCACTAACCTTTATCAACCCTGATGAAGTGTCGTCAACCATCTTGCTAACTGCCCTCAATCGCTTTTTGCAAGAGCGCTACGGCTCCAAAATTGCCTTTTTGGACGGTTCGCCCACCGAGCGACTCTGCCAGCCCATGGTAGATTACATTACTCAAGGCGGCGGTGAAGTTCGCTTGAATGCACCCCTCAAAGAAATTGCTTTGAATGCTGATGGTAATGTTAATCACTTTGTAATTCGAGGGCTAAATGGTGCCCCCGACGAAAATTTGACAGCGGATGCTTATCTGTCTGCGACGTCGGTGGATGTGATGAAAGCATTGATGCCAAAACCTTGGGCGGAGATGCCCTTTTTCCAGAAGCTTAATGGGCTAGAAGGCGTTCCAGTGATTAACTTGCATCTTTGGTTCGATCGCAAACTGACCGATGTCGATCAATTATTATTTTCCCGTTCTGACTTGCTCAGCGTCTACGCCGATATGAGCAATACCTGCCGGGAATACGAAAATCCCGATCGCTCCATGCTAGAACTGGTGCTTGCCCCAGCAAAAGACTGGATTGACAAATCAGATGAAGAAATCATTACAGCAACAATGGATGAGTTAAAAAAAGTTTTTCCCAATCATCTCATCGGTGACCATCCCGCCCAGTTGTTGAAATCAAAAGTGGTTAAAACTCCTCGCTCGGTCTACACGGCAATTCCTGGGCGGCAAGCCTATCGACCGACCCAAGTCACCCCCATTGCCAATTTCTATTTAGCAG
This sequence comes from Sivoneniella epilithica UHCC 1019, assembly GCF_040830845.1. Taxonomy (NCBI): domain Bacteria; kingdom Bacillati; phylum Cyanobacteriota; class Cyanophyceae; order Leptolyngbyales; family Leptolyngbyaceae; genus Sivoneniella; species Sivoneniella epilithica. The sequence goes on along the minus strand of NZ_JBFPDP010000035.1, from coordinate 9,905 downwards.
GGAGTTATACCCTCCAACGCTATCTAGGCAGTATGGAAGGTGCCGTACTTTCTGGTAAGCTGTCAGCGCAGGCGATCGCAGGCGGTTTGCAGGCAACTGATAGTTCTACCGGCAGCAATGCGGCTGAAAAGCCCCTTGTCAACGTTTAGTTTTCAAGAAATGCTCGTAGACTCAGTAAATCCTTCAGCTTTTTCAAAACGCTTGATGAAAACTTACATCAAGCGTATATAACTGGCTGATAAGGATAATCAATGCTCACTTCCATTAGGGGTAACTGTATCCTTGAACCGCCCTAACCTGCAATGTTCGTCAAGCGTTCCTAGGGACATGCTGAAACTGCCTGACTACTCTTGCGTCAAATCGCTGGCATCCGTTGAGGATTCCTATGAAATGTGTCGCCAAATTACAGCGAAGTATTCCAAAACGTTTTATTTGGGCACGATGTTGATGCCGGAAGAAAAACGTCGGGCAATTTGGGCGATTTATGTGTGGTGCCGTCGGACTGATGAATTGGTGGATGGTCCTCGTGCTAGTTTTACCACTGATGAAACCTTGGATCACTGGGAGCTAGAGCTAGAATCTATTTTTGCGGGTCATCCCATTGATGATTTAGATGTAGCACTGATTGATGCTCTGAGTCGATTTCCACTGGATATCCAGCCCTTTCGCGACATGATCGCAGGGCAGCGCATGGATCTCTATCGCTCTCGCTATGAAACCTTTGAGGAACTAAATCTTTACTGTTATCGGGTTGCAGGAACGGTTGGCTTGATGACGACTCCGGTGATGGGGGTTGATGACTCACTTCGCACGGCACCCTGGGATTTATATCAAAAAGACACGGTTGACCCTACTGAACAAGCGATCGCCCTAGGAATTGCCAATCAACTCGTCAACATTTTGCGAGATGTGGGTGAAGATGCCCGTCGTGGACGAATTTATCTACCATTAGAAGACCTTGCCCTATTCAAATACACCGAAGCCGATCTGATGAATCAGGTTGTCGATGAACGGTGGCGAGAACTGATGCGGTTTCAAATTCAGCGAGCACGGAAGGTTTATACATCAGCAGAATCAGGCATTCAATCCCTTAGCCCCGATGCCCGCTTTCCGGTGTGGGCGGCACTGATGCTCTACAGCGGCATTTTGAACATGATTGAGCAGAATGACTACGATGTGTTTCGTAAACGGGCGTATGTTCCGGCTTACAAAAAGCTGCTATACCTCCCGATCGCCCGATTAAGAGCCTCTGTTTTATAATTAAGCTTCGGTTTTAGGTTTCAGCAGGCGATCCGTCAAAATGAGGCATGGGATACTTGCTTCCTGCTTTCTATTTTCTAACGCTCTATTTTTTAAAATTTTAAATAATGGACTGGCAAGAACTTTATGGCAACTGGGTTTTGGTTCCCGATCGCCCCACTGCAATTATTCATTTTCTGGGGGGCGCATTTGTGGCAACGGCTCCCCAAATCACCTATCGACGATTATTAGAACGATTGGCAGTGGAGGGTTACGCTGTGATTGCCACTCCATTTATCAACACCTTTGATCATGCAGCGATCGCTCAAACTATCGATCGCAACTTTAACCGAGCCATGGAAGCCCTGAGTGAAACCCGTTTTCGCAGCCGCTATCTGCCGATTTATGGCATGGGTCACAGTATGGGTTGCAAGTTACACCTTCTGATCGGCAGTCTCTATAAAGTGGAACGGGCAGGAAATATTCTGATTTCCTTCAATAACTACGCCGCAAGAGATGCCGTACCCCTTGTGCAGCAAGTGACTTCAGTTCTGGCTCAATTCACCTCCGCCTTCTCAGATTTTTCGCCGAATGTTGCGCTTGAATTCACCCCGTCACCTGTGGAAACCAATCAAATTATTGCCCAGCGCTATCAAGTGCCCCGCAATTTATTGGTGAAATTTAGCAATGACACGATCGACCAAACCAGAGGTTTAACAGAGATCCTGCAACTGCGATTTCCAGAGATGGTGACGCTGCAAAAGCTTCCAGGAAACCATTTAACGCCGCTAGGTCCAGATGTAAATTGGCAAGCAGGAGATAGTTTTGCGCCATGGGACGCGATCGCCCAATGGATGCGCCAAGAAGTCTATCGAGAACTGCACCAGTTGGAGCGCACCATTCTACGCTGGCTAAATCCCTTTGAAACTCGATAGTCAGCGCGATCGCATTCAAGCCCTATGCTGTTAAATGTCGATCATTTACCTGGCTAGGTTAAATCGTTCTGTGGGATGCTTTCAAGCCATTTTTTTAGGACTCATGCTGTTTTTGCTAACCGCTGGACTATGCTGGATTTCAGCCTATCTGATACAAGTAAATCCTCTATTTGGGGTTATCTTTCTCTTTCTGGGCAGTATGGGTGTATTGCTAGCAGTGGACATCATCCAAGCGCGAATTTTTCAATAATCATTAAAGAATCTCGTGTTAGGATTGGCAAGTCCAATTTTGATATTTGCCAAACTATGGATTTTGAAGTCGGAACAAAGCAAAGTGGGCTAATGGATATTGAAGCGGTGCAAAGAGCGCTAAATCGTTCTAGAGCCTCTGTTTATCGCTATGCCAATACTGATGCAATGAATCCCAATCCGTCTTATGATGCAAAGCGCCTGAATCCAGAGTTTCGCAAGGATGAAAACGACTTGCTTCTGTTTCACCCAAATGAAGTTGCCCGATTTGCAAAAGATGTCCTGAGGATTAAACAAGTCACCATTGAAGTGCGGGAAATGCCCAAAAATCAGATCCAAGAAGTATTAGAAGCAATTTTGGTAGAGTTGCAAGCAATTCACCACTGCTTGAAAGGGCGATCGTAAAAAATATGCTTTTTAATGAAATTGAAGCACTCTAAATGAGCATTTATTTTAATATCCTGCCACTAAACCATTATCAGGTTTTTAGCTCGTATAGCAGTGCAAGGAAAGGTCAAGACAACAATTATCCGTTATTTCTTATTTCTCAAAGATATTTTTGTCTTAACCTATTCATCCGTTGCCATAAACTAAATTGATTAACGGAAAACATGAAAAAGCTACAGATACTTTCGATCTGTAGCTAAAGTTTGGAACCTGAATAAGTTAAGTCATTGATAAATTAACTATTCATTTTTCAATTATTCAATTTTTCCCTTCCGCTTTTTCTAAGCCCGTCTTGATCCGCTCTTCAATTGAAACTGCTTTGCGCGAATTATCAGGACGGCTCATTTTGTCCATATCAGCGCTGCCTTGAACTTCATTAATCCCTTTATTTGCTTCCTTTTGAACTTGTTCTAAAGAGGGAACACCGTTTTGGAGTACATCTTCCGATTTATCGATAATGTCATTCAAGGGAGCTTCACCTTTTGTAGGACTAGTAGGAGCAGTTTTGCCACCTGCTAAGGCTGGAAAAGCAGTTGAAAAGATTAAAATTGCACAGGTGAATGCAATTAATATAGTGCGAATTGATTGAGCTAGACGAGTACGGATAAAGTTCATGATAGTTCTCCAAGGATATATGTGGAAATTTTTACAAACAAATCAAGCGTGGGCAAAGGGAGTAATAAGCTAGTCAAAAAACTTTCTTATCCTCAACTTTTCTCTTAAATGGTTACTAACTTTTCTAGTAACTATAAGAAGAGCGTGATTTATTTCTTTTTTGTTTACATCCTCTTTTCTACCTGAAATAGACTATTCACTTCATCCGTCTAGAGGCTGAAAACTTCTTTGCGAACTAGGGCGATGAATCATCCTATTGGTCGATAAATCGCTATCAAAAATAGACGCAACTAGATACGAACAAAAACTATCGTTGAAAAATCAGATCATGTTCGTTGACAATTTAATTTTTAGGGGTAGCTATAGGCAAGCTAGACAGCTACGTCTACTCTCAAATCTTTGAGAATACTAATTTGGTAGTTTAGTTTGCTCTCAAGTTAACGCCCAAACTAGGAGTCGGCGGAGAAACCTGAAAAAAGCCTAGTGGATCTTCGTCCCTAGAACGCTGAGTGGGGGTACGAATTAAATCGCTAGGTAGCCCAATTCCCGTTAGCGGGGACTTCCTAGTTCTAGGTTGAATTGAATTTGCCACATCGTTCAACTTAGTAGTTTGAGTTAAAGATTTGGCTGAGTTAGTAGAACTTGGTGACTGGATGGAAATGGGTTGCGGGGTTAAAAAGTTAATGGAGCGTTCCTGAGAGAGTTTTGTTGGATAGGTTTCTTGAGCAGTAGCGGCGATCGCCATGGTGATCGCGCCTCCAAACCCAAGTAAAACAGAAAGGTACTTCATGATATTTTTGACAAACGCTTTTAACTCAACAGGATCATCTAGAAAAAATATGCGCGATCGCCCTATTTCAAATATTCTAGGGCGTGTCATCAATTAAGCCAAATAATAGCAGCAGCTAGATAAATGGCACCCAGAAAGTTTCTTATTCGCTTATCATATCGGGCAATTGCTGCCCGATATGGCTTCAGATTGGCAAATAAATTCTCGACTAAATGTTGTGCTTTGTACAAGTCCTTGTTAGACTCTCGCGCAGTCGTCCGATTTCGAGTTTGGGTAGGGGCGTAGTATTCGGTAAAAACTCCTCGCAAGTGCCCTAGAACCATCTACCGAATGCCGCACCCGTAGAATGGCTGATGCTGGCGCTAAGGTTGTTCTACAATTGGGCTGCGATCGCGATCGCCTGGGGGAAAATGCGATGTTCTTGTACTTGAATCCGAGCTTGCAAGGTTTCCACCGTATCATCGGGCAAAATCGGCACGGCAGCTTGCATCAAAATCTGTCCGCTATCTACTTCTAATCGCACTAAGTGAACCGTGCAGCCGGTAATTTTCACGCCCGCCGTAAACGCTTGTTCAATCGCATGTGCGCCTTTGAAACTGGGTAGCAAACTGGGATGAATGTTGATGACGCGATCGCGAAAGGCATCAATCAAAACATCTGTCACAATTCGCATCCAGCCTGCCATGATTACCCACTCCACATCGTGGTCGCGCAGGGTTTGGACGATCGCACTATCCAACGCTTCTCGGCTGGCAAAGTCGCGGTGATTCAGCAGCACAGCGGGAATATGCCAGCGCGCTGCCCGTGCTGCGGCTTTTGCAGCCGGATTGTTGTAAATCAAGACCTGAATGTTGGCATTGAGTTGGCGATCGGCAATGGCTTGGGCGATCGCCTCAAAATTACTGCCGCTACCCGATGCCATCATACCCAGCTTTAACGGCGCACCATTAGGATTAAAGGGGAACTCATCATTCGGCGAAATCAGGCTTGACGTATCATTCGGGGCAGGAGTCATGAACTATTCAAGGAAGATATAAGGATCACGTTGATTATGCCAGCAGTTTTGCATCGTCAACTTTTTTGGCTAATGGATTAGGTATCTCGACGGCGATCTCGTAACTCCCGCAAAATCCGGCGACTCTCCACCTGCATCCCTCGAATATCGGTTTGCATCGAGCGAATATCGTTACTATTCAAAGCAACTAACTGATAGGTTTCAACCCCCAACTGCACCAAATCTTCAACACTGGCATACAAATCCGCGATCGCCGCTGTATTGGCGCTCACCGCCTGGGTCAGTTGGTTAAGCTGCTGCTGCTGCTGATCAATCTGCTGCTGAGCCGTTCGCTGACTCTGCGCCGTTTGTAGCAATAACGATTCAATTAAATCCAAGCGATCGCTCGATTCACTCATAGCACCTGTCCTTTTCTAGCTCTAGTTCACCCAAAGCGTTCGGTAACCCGATTCAATCGTGCCGTTAACCTTGTTGCGTTTTTTCTTTCACATCTAAGTTAATTAGTCAGCAGTTCTGCATAGTCTACTTTTTCTGCGTGTCCCCAAAAGGCTTCTAAATCGTAAAATTCGCGCTCTTGAGGCATCATCACATGGACAATCACATCGCCATAATCCAGCAAGACCCAATTTGCGTCTCCCTGTCCTTCCATATGTTTGGGCAAGCGCTGCAACTCTTCTTCCACCGCATCTGAAATGGAATAGGCGATCGCCCGAACTTGCACCCTAGAAAAGCCTGTAATAATCACAAAATAGTCTGCTAATAAAGAAACTGCCGTCGTCCTCAATAAAGTAATATCTGCGCCTTTTCGCTCCTCGGCTGCATGAAGCGCGCTCAGTGCCAATTGCAAACTAGAGTCTTCCACTGGCGCAGTCGCCATACTAGAAGTTGCAATGGAGGCTGGAGAAGAGTTTGGGAGATTTTGCATTCAGTGTTTCCTTAATCAAGTTGAGTAGTAGGAGTTAAAGACAGTAAGCAAGAAGATTGAGCGAGAAAAATTTAACTTTTATCGTTAAACTACAGGACAGCAGACAAAAAGAGTAGATTAACCAAGCGCTATTCAAACCTAAGCGCTACTTAATTTAGGCTTATCGCTTTTAGTCGATTGCTGCGCCATTTGTAACGCCCAATTGCGAGTTTGTAATACGCGGGGATGAACGAGTGACCGATTCGCAAACAGCGATCGCATTGAGTCTTCGCAGGTCTGCAAAACAGCATGATATAAATTTTTGTGACTAAGCTTGCGGAGTTCATTTAATTCAATCGTATCGCCCCGACCTGGTTCAATGCTGTCTGCCAAAAAGACAACACAACTGAGCAAACTCATTCCAGCACGACCCAGCGTATGGTTGCGAATCGCTGCTAACACTTCTATATCACATACCCCAAATTCATCCCTCGCCACGATCGCCCCCACATCAGCATGAAGCAAATGAGGATTGATCTCATCCATCGGGTCAAGTTCTAGTCCATCTGCTTTTGCCAATTCCAATAACCGTTTGGGCTTAAAATACTTTGCCAGGTCATGCAGCAATCCAGCCTGAGCCGCCCGTTCCCAATCTAAATCGTAATGTTGAGCTAATTTAATGGCAGTTTCTTCAACTCGAAGAATGTGATTCAGCCGCTTTTCCGGTACATTCGCGCCTAGCCAATTTAGAACTTGCTGGCGATCCAACGGCTTGAGGATTTTTTTTTCGGCGGCTAAGGTTTGAGCAGACAAATCAGATTCGCAGATGAGTGGGAGATGCAGAGCATCATTCAAAAAACCGCAATCTACTGAATGCGAAGGATGACCCATCAACTCGAAGTGCTCCTAACTTTTACCACCATGATTGGAATTGCTCGTGTGCTATGAAAGATTTATTTTAGAACTAAAAATCGAGATATTGCCATTCTAACCTAAGCATATCTTCCAAGAGTATGAGACAGTTGACAAAAAAGTTACGCTCGTAAGGTATGGCACTGTTTAAAGCGACGAACCAGGCTTTTTCCTGGTTTAGACCGTATCTGATTGGTTTACTGTTGCTGTCTTTAGGGTTACGTTTTTGGGGCATTCATCGCTTCAATACATTGGTTTTTGATGAGGTTTATTTTGCCAAGTTTGCCTATAACTACTTGAGTTGGACTCCATTTTTTGATGGACATCCGCCTCTAAGCAAATATTTGATTGCGGCTGGCATGTGGGTTGGCAGTCGGCTCCCTTTTGGACAATCGGAGGTGAATGGCTTGGTCGGCGATTTGGTTGCCCCGTGGACTTATCGCTGGCTGAATGCGGTGACGGGTTCGTTGATTCCGCTGGTGATTGTTGGGCTTGCCTATCAGATCACTCGCTGCCGTCGCTATGCCGCGATCGCTGGTTTTTTTGCGGCACTCGATGGGTTGTTTTTGGTGGAATCGCGCTATGCCCTGAATAACGTCTATCTGGTTATTTTTGGGCTATTAGGGTTGTGGTGTTTGCTGGTGAGTGTAGAGCCTAGACATCCCTTAAAGCGGGGCGGTTGGCTGCTGCTGTCAGGGATTTGCTTTGGCGCTTCTGCCTCGGTCAAATGGAACGGACTCTGGTTTTTGCTAGCTGCCTATGGCGTGTTGCTGGTGGCTCAGGTGATCTGGCGATTCTTTCCGCGATCGCCTACTTTCACGCCGCTCACCCCTTCTACCAAACCTGATCTGCTCGAAAAATTAGCGCGATTACGTGGATGGCAACTGGTGATCTATTTCGTTGCCCTGATTGCGATTCCCGCTCTGACCTATATTTTGATTTGGATTCCCCATCTACAACTCAATGCCAAGCTGGGGTTTTGGACTGATTTGTGGAATATCCAAGGTGAAATTTTGCGGTATCACGAGCGGGTAGGCAGTGGATCGACCGTGCATCCCTACTGCTCCACTTGGTTTAGTTGGCTCGTGATGTGGCGACCCGTGGCTTACTTTTACAAAATTACGGGTAAGGGTGATCCATTGCCATCAGAAGTTGCTTTGCCGCCTAGCAATGCCGAAAAGGTGATTTATGATGTCCATGCGATGGGCAATCCTTTTCTGTGGTGGTTTTCCACAGGGGCGATCGCGATTGTGCTGGCGATCGTCGGCTGGTTGTTCGTGCAGCAGATCACGACTCAGATCAAGCATCGGTTCAATCGGCGGTCAAACCCAGTACCATCACTATTGCCGATCGCGCTGAGTTCAACCGAGCGATCGCTGCTTGTCTTCCTTGCTGTCTGTTATTTAGCGAATCTGCTGCCTTGGCTGCGGGTGACACGCTGTCTGTTTATCTATCACTACATGGGCGCGTCGGTGTTTGCTTCGATGGCGTTGGCATGGCTCGTCGATCGCTGGCTGGGCAGTCGTCAGGCTCACCTCCGCCAACTGGGGATTGCCACCCTTGCGATCGTCACTCTCTCTTTCCTATTCTGGCTGCCCGTTTATCTCGGCTTACCCTTATCCCCTAGCGGGTTCACCTTGCGGATGTGGCTGCGATCGTGGGTTTGAAAAGAATGGCGAATGGCGAATGGAGAGTGGCGAATGGCGAATAGCGAATGAAAATCAGCGATGGGAAAATAGAAAATGAACCCTGAGAAGCTAAGTAATGAAGAGAAGTCAAGTGATGAAAAATAGTGAACCGTTGGCAGTGATTGAATTGGGGAATCCAAGATTGCGTCAGATTGCAGCAGTGATTCCCGGTGCGATCGCGTCCCCGCCAAGCCCAAAGATTCAACGGTTGATTGATCAGTTGTTGGTGACCGTAGAACACTCTAATGGAGTGGGTATCGCCGCACCCCAAGTAGACGAGTCAGTGCGACTATTCATCGTGGCATCTCGACCCAATCCTCGCTATCCCAATGCTCCGGAGATGTCGCCCACAGCAATGATCAACCCTCGCATTATTGCCCATTCACCCGAAACCGAAAAGGGTTGGGAAGGATGCCTCAGCGTGCCAGGAATTCGGGGCTTGGTGCCTCGCTACACCACTGTTCAGGTGGAATATACCGGGCAAGATGACAAGCTCTATCAGCAAACCCTCACCGATTTTGTCGCCCGGATTTTTCAACACGAACTTGATCATTTGGATGGCATTATTTTCCTCGATCGCGTTGAAACAACCCAAGACCTGATGAGCGAACGAGAATATCAGACCCAAATTATGGGAGATGACTCATCTAAAAAATAGATAGCGTCCGCCAATGACAAACAAAAACACGCCATATAGCTTTTTCATCAGTTCGCTGCTGACGTAGGGCTGATTGGCAAACAATGCCCCAAATAAATTGCCGATCAATAGCCCGATCGCAATATACAACGCGTGCCACGGGTTCAAATTGCCATTGCGCTGATAGACGATCGCAGCAAATAATCCAATCGGCAAAATTTGGGCAGCCACAGAAGTACCCGTTGCAAACTTTTGATCCATGCCCAACAGCAACACCATCGCCGGCACCATAATCGCGCCGCCGCCAATCCCAAACATGCCGCCGGCAATTCCAGCAACCAGACCAATGAGCAAAAGCTGAACAATCACGTTAGACACCGATTCTCTCCCACTATTCAACCTGAGTTCGGGATAAGGAAGGGGCAAAACAGGTAGGGTGAAAGTGCCAACTTATCATCCATCTGAATTACCCCC